>DATMVH010000174.1:0-11819 GCA_035563395.1 Solirubrobacteraceae bacterium | reverse complement strand
CGCCCGCCCCGGGGCCGCAGGCCGCCGCGCGCCGCCGGGGCGGCGGCACGAGCCGCCGCCGCGTCACGCCGCCACGCCCGCCGCCTCCCGCCGCTTCGCGGCCAGCGCCTGAAGCCCGTGCAGGAACGCCTCGGAGAACGTCGGGAACGGCTGGATGACGTCCTCGAGGAGCGCCAGCGGCAGTCGCGCGCGGATGGCCACCGTCGCCTGCTGCAGCCACTCGCCGGCCTCCGGCCCTACCGCGTACGCGCCGGTCAGGCGCTCGCCGTCCGAGACGAGCGTCATGAAGCCCGGCCGCTCGTCGTACGCGCGCGTGTAGGTCGCCGTCCGCGGCACCTCGGCGAGCGAGACCGTGGCCGTGAGGCGGCCGTCGGCGTCGCCGACCGACGCGGCCTGCGGGTCGGTGAACACGACGCGGGGGACGGCGCTGTAGTCGGCCTCGCGCGGTGTGCCGAGGAGGTTGGCGGCCGCGACGCGGCCCTGGTACTTGCCCACGTAGGTGAGCGGCCAGATCCCCGTCACGTCGCCGATCGCCCACAGCCCGTCGGCCGCGCGCATCCGCGCGTCCACGGGGATGCCGCGGGGGCCGGCGTCCACGCCCACCGTCTCGAGTCCGAGCCCCGACGTGCGCGGGCGCCGCCCGGTGGCCACCAGGAGGCGGTCGCCGCGCAACTCGGCGCCGTCCGTCAGGGACAGGACGTACTCGCCGCCGTCGTGCACGGCCGCGGCGGCGTGCACGCCGAGGTGCAGGTCGACGCCGTCCGCGGCGAGCGCCGCGCCGACCGCCAGGCCGAGCCGCTCGGGCTCGCGGCCGAGCACGTGGGGCGCTCCGTCGACGATCGCCACGGACGCCCCCATGCGGGCGAGCGCCTGCCCCATCTCCACCCCGACCGGGCCGGCGCCGAGGACGAGCAGGCGCTCGGGCACCGCGTCGAGGGCCGTCGCCTCGCGGTTCGTCCAGAAGTCGAGCTGCGCGAGGCCGGGGACCGGCGGGATCACCGGATCGGAGCCGGTCGCGACGACGACGTCCGCGGCCGTCGCCACCTCGCCGCCGACGACGACGCGGCCCGGCCCGTCCAGCCGCCCGGCGCCGCGCAGCACCTCGATGCCGGCGTCGCGCGCCCACGCCGCCTGCCCGCCGTCGTCGTAGGCGGAGACCATGAAGTCGCGCCACGCGAGTGCGCTCGGCACGTCGATCCCGCCGGCGATCGCCTCGCGCGCGCCCGGTGCGTCGCGGGCCGCGGCGAGCGCCTCGCCGGGCCGCAGCAGCGTCTTGGACGGGATGCACGCCCAGTAGGAGCACTCGCCGCCGAGCAGCTCGCGCTCGACGATCGCCACGCGCAGGCCGCCGGCGGCCAGCGCGCCCGCGCAGTGCTCGCCCGCCGGGCCGCCGCCGAGGACGATGACGTCGAAGTCCGCGCTCATGCCCGCTCCCTCGCCTTGTCGATCTCGTAGGCGGCCGTGATGAAGCCGATGTGGCTGTAGGCCTGCGGGAAGTTGCCGAGCTGCTCGCCGTTCGCGGTGTCGATCTCCTCGCCGAGCAGCCCGAGGTCGTTCGCGTAGTCCGCCAGCCGCCGGAACAGCGCCTCGGCGCGGTCGACCTCGCCGGCGCGGGCGAGGCAGGAGACGAGCCAGAACGAGCAGATGACGAACGTGCCCTCCTCGCCCGTGAGGCCGTCCGCGTTGAGCCCCGCCTCGGCGCGATAGCGCAGGACGAGCCCGTCCTCCGTCAGGTCGCTCGCGATCGCCTCGATCGTGGCGCGCATGCGCGGGTCGGTCGCCGGAAGGAAGCCGTAGATCGGCATGAGCAGCGCCGCGCCGTCGAGCTCGTCGGAGCCGAAGGACTGCGCGTAGGCGCCGCGGGCCTCGCTCCAGCCTTGCTCGAGGATCGCTTCGCGGATCGCGTCGCGCGCGGCGCTCCACGCGGCCGGCTTCGCGTGCTCCCCCAGCCGCGGGGCGAGCTTCACCGCCCGGTCGAGCGCCACCCAGCACATCACCTTCGAGGAGAGGTGGTGGCGCGGCTCGCCCCGCATCTCCCAGATGCCCGAGTCCTTCTCCGTCCAGCGCCGCGCCGCGGTGTCCGCGAGGTCGGCGACGAAGGCCTGGATCTCCGGATGCAGGTCCCCGAGGCGCTCGTGGTACAGGTGCAGCGCGGACAGGAGCTCGCCGTAGACGTCGAGCTGCACCTGGTCCCACGCCCCGTTGCCGACGCGCACGGGCGCCGAGTCGCGCCAGCCGCGCAGGTGCGGCAGCGTGCGCTCGCTCAGGTCGTGCTCGCCGCCGACGCCGTACATGATCTGCAGCGAGCCCTCGCTCGCCCGCCCGCCGGCCGCGCTCGTCATGAAGGACACGAACTCCTCGGCCTCGTCCGAGCAGGCGCCGATGTAGAGCGCCTCGAGGGTGAGGCTCGAGTCGCGGATCCAGGAGAACCGGTAGTCCCAGTTGCGCTCGCCGCCGACCGTCTCGGGCAGCGACGTGGTCGGGGCGGCGACGATCGCCCCCGAGGGCCGGTAGGTGAGTCCCTTGAGCACGCGCGAGCTCAGGCGCACGATGTCGCGGTGGGGGCCGTCGTAGATGTCGTGCTCGGCCTCCCACGACCGCCAGGCGGCCTCCGTGTCGGCGATCCGCTCGCCCACGCGCGCGGCCGTGGTGGGCGCCGGCGCAGTGCGGTGCTCGCCGGAGGTCCAGCGGAGGGCGAAGCCGGCCTCCTCGCCGGCGCGCAGGGTGAACGCCGCCCGCAGCGTCGCGTCGTCGAGCGTCAGCGGCACGGAGGCGGCGAGCGCCAGCCGCGTCGCGCCGAACACGTGCGCGCCGCCGTCCTCGACGCGGATCAGCGGGCGGATCAACCCGTACTGCGGCCGCGGCGCGAGCTCCACCGCGAGCTCCACCTCGCCGCTCACGCCCTCGACGGCGCGCAGCAGCTCGTGCGGCGCGTCGTAGCCGAGCTCGTGCCCGCGCTGCCCCTCGGCGAAGGCGAGCGCGTCGCGCACGCGGACGCTGCCGGTGTCCGTCGTGAACGTCGTCTCGATCACGAGCGTGCCGGGCAGGTAGCGGCGCTCGCTCGTGAACGCGCCGACCGGGCGGAGCGTCCAATGACCGCCCGCCGGGTCGAGGATGCGCGAGAAGATCGCATCGCTGTCGTAGCGGGGCAGGCACAGCCAGTCGATCGAGCCGCCGCGGTCGACGAGGGCCGAGCCGTTGCAGTCGGCGAGCAGGCCGTACTCGCCGATGGGCTGGAAGGCAGGCGCGTCGCCGGCGCGGCGCGCGTGCGGGAGGAGGATCGTCTCGCTCATGCGCCTGCAGTCCTCGCTCGCCGCGCGGCGTTACGCGCGGGCGCCGCGCGTTACAGCGGGCGGCCCGGGCCGGGCTCGTCGCGGGGCGGCGGCTCGTGCTCCTGCAGCGCCTGGCCGAACTCCGGACACGCCTCGTTCCGGCACTCCCACCCGTGCGGCGCCCCGGCGAGCGCCTCGCTCCCGGGCTGCCCGCAGTCCGGGCAGAGCGGCGGCTGGGGATCCGTCGCGGGCTGGGTCATGCGGGCTCCCTGACGATCGGGCAGGACATGCAGCGCGGGCCGCCGCGGCCGGTGCCGAGCTCCGAGCCGGCGATCCGCAGCACCTCGAGGCCCTCGCGCTCGAGCCGCTCGTTCGTCTCGACGTTGCGCTCGTAGGCGACGACCACGCCGGGGGCGAGGGCGAGCGTGTTGTTGCCGTCGTCCCACTGCTCGCGCTCGGCCGTGACCGGGTCCAGGCCGGTGTCGATGACCCGCAGCCGCTCGATCCCCATGGCCGTCGCCGCGGCGGCCACGAAGGGCTCCGGCCCCGCGACGGCGATGCCGTCGCCGTTCCCCGGCTCGACGACGTAGGCGACGAGCGACCCCGCGAGCGGCGGGTACATCACGACGGCGTCGCGGTCGACCATCGTGCAGACGGTGTCGAGGTGCATCGTGGCGCGATCCTGGGCGATCGGCACCGCGAGCACCGCCCGGGCCGCGCCGGCGCCGAACAGCCGCTGCGCGAACGCCTCGACCCCGGCGGGGCTCGTGCGCTGGCCGACGCCGACGGCCAGCACGCCGGGGGCGAGGACGAGCACGTCGCCGCCCTCGAGCCACGCGTCGCGGCGCGGGTCGCCGCCGTAGAGCAGCTCCGTCCCGCGGAAGCGCGGGTGGTGCTGGTAGATCGCCGCGGTGATCGTGGTCTCGCGCCGGCGCGCGGCCATGGCCAGCGCCGTGACCGCGACGCCGTGGTCGAGCCAGACGCTCGAGTCGCGGGTGAAGAGCAGGTTCGGCAGCGGCCGGACGATGAAGTCCTGCGCGCGCGTCATGCGGTCGACGAGGCCGCCCGAGACCGGCAGCTCCTCGTGCGCGAGGCCGCCGATCAGGATCTCCGCCAGTTCCGTGGCGGGGAGGTCGTCGAGGCGCTCGTGCAGCAGCCGGGCGAGCGTCGGCCCGATGAGCTGCGGGTCGAGCGCCGCCTCGAGCAGCTGGGTCCGGGCCTCCGGGACCGCGAGCGTCTCCTCGAGCAGGGTGCGCGCGTAGAGCACCTCCACGCCGCGGCCGCGGAGCGCATCGGCGAACGCGTCGTGCTCCTCCTGCGCGCGGTCCACCCACGGCACGCCGTCGAACAGCAGCTCGTCGTTGTTGCGCGGGGTCAGGCGCCGCAGCTCGCCGCCGGGGCGGTGCAGCATGACCGTGCCGAGCCGTCCGACCTCGCTGCCCACGCCATGGCGCCGCTCGTCCATCCGGCCTGCATCGTAAGCGCGCTCAGCCGCCGAGCGCCGTCCTCTGGGCGTCGGTGAGCGGCCGCGCGCGGCGCTCGCGCAGGTCCCAGGCGACCAGCACGGAGCGCCCGCCGGCCGCCACGGTGCCGTCGGGGCGCACGATCTCGTGCTCGACGTCGAGGCTCGAGCGCCCGACGCGCGCGACCCGCACGATCACGTCGGCCGTGCCGTCCTCGCGGCGGATCTCGCGGCGGTAGTCGAGCTCGACGCGGACCAGCACGAAGCTCGTGTCGTCCGTGACCAGCTCGTCCGCCAGCAGCGCCATGCGGCCCTCCTCGAGGAGCTCGTGGTAGACGGACTGGTTGAGGTGCCCGAGCTCGTCCATGTCACGCCAGCGGAGCGTGACTCGGATACGCGCCTCGGGCCTCGCGGGCGGCGTCATGCGCGGCGACTGTAGAACACGGCCACGGCCTTCATACACACGCTCTCGCACCCGTCGACGGGGACACGTGCGACCGCCCGTCCGAGCGCGGCGGCCCAGGACGGTGATTGACGGTCGATGTCGCCGACGGAAGAGTGAGCAGATGAGGGGCACGGTCGAGAACACGCGCAATCGGTTCGCTCGCCGCGGCGAACTCGTCGTGATGGCCGGCGCGGGTGTGTCGGCCGGATTGCCGTCCGCGGTACCGAGTTGGTATCCGCTCAATGCAGCGATTTTCGCTGCGCTGCAACGGCGACTGGAAAGTGGCATCGGCAGAGCCGGATGGCTCGATGAGATCGGGCACGCGGTTGGCGATGCGCGCACGGAAGGGCGGTTCCCTCCCGACTACCAGGCGCAGGTCATCGAAGAGATGTGCGGACCGCGGTACTTCCGCGCACTCCAAGCGCTCGACATCGACATCGGCAACGCCGCTCATGAGGCGATCGCCGCGCTCGCCGCCGCAGGCGCTCTCCGCGCTGTTGTCACGACGAACTTCGATCGCCTGATCGAACGCGCGCTCGCGCGGCGCGGTGTCCCGTTCATCGCCGCCTTCGACGAGGCGGGTTACGTCGAGGCTCGTGATGTCCGCGCCGGCGTCTTGCCGGTGATCAAGGTCCATGGATGCGTCTCGTCCGCGCTCTCGATGGTCGACACGTGGAAGCAGCGTCGCCGCGGGCGGTCAGATCGCCTGATCGCCTGCCTCGAGCCGCTGCACGAGGCCTTCTGGCTGTACGCCGGCTTCTCTGCCGCCGACTTGGAAGACGACGACAGCTACCTCGGGCTCGTCCGCGGCGCCGCTCGGAGCCCCGGGGCGGTTTACATCGCGTTTCCCGGCAATCCCGAGCTCGGTTCGGGCGCGAAGAGCCTCATGGCCGCATACGCCGACCGCGGTGATGTGGTGGTCGCCGACGTCGCGGAGCATCTCGCGGCTTTGGGCCGTACCGTCGGAAGTCCTCAGGCCACGGTCATCCCGGGGAACGGACCCGCCGGTCGCGCCCGGATCGAGGCCGGGCTCGAGCAGTGGGCAACTGCGCTCACGGCGTCTGCCGCAGGGTTGAGTGTCGCGGCCATCCTCGAGGCCGTGGGCGCGGGAGAGCCTGCGGTGCGCGTGCTCGACCGATTGGTACGCCATGAGCTCGTCGACGAGCGCGGGACTCCCGACTTTCAGGCGCTGCAGCTGCAGTACGGCCGGCTCGGCAGTGCGCTCGGGCGGTTCGTCGCCGTGCCTGACGTCCACGGCGCTGCAAGCAATGCGAGCGTCGAGTCGGTACAGAGTCTCTTGCGCGTGGCGGATGGCGAATCGGGCTTCCTGGCACGCGCCTGGCTTGGTCCCACGTACCTGTGGCTCGGCCACGGCGCGGAGGCCACCACGTTGGCGGCTTCGATCATCGGCGGGTTCGCGCCCGGTCGTTGGGACGGTCCGCAGCCGCGGAGCGACGAGGACATGGTCGATGGTTGGACGTCGGCCGCGCAGGTCCTCGTCTTGAACGCCGATACCGGCACGCTGCAGGCATTGGTCTCCACCGTGCCTCCCGCACTGGATCGGGCGCGCACAAGCGGCGACGTCGTCCGAGAAGCGCGCGTCGCGGCGTTACACCTCTTCATGCTTGCCGAGACACGTGAAGACCTTCCCGCGTTGGCACGCTCGTATGAAGCTGTCTTCCACCCTGCCCGGCGTGTCCTCGACAGCGTCTCCTTCGGGTTCCGCGCCTTGGCACTCGGACGGTGGCATGTCGGCGTCGGTGGCATCTCACTGGCAGCCCGGCATCCGAGCGACCCGGCGGTGGCACAGCGGGCGCTGGCCTTCCTCGGTGAAGCCACCACGCACTTCGCCACTCTCGGCATGGACCCTTGGCTCATCTACGTGGAGGTCCAGCGAATCAAGGCGCTTGCCGACCTCGAGAGGTTCGATGTGGTCAACGAGCGTCTCGACCGGCTGGTTCCACACCTCGACCGATTCCCCGTCCTCTACTCGTTCGCATGGGAGGCAGTCGCCCAAGTTCAAGCAATGGTCGGGGACGACGATGCGACAGCAACCTTCGGCAAGGCCGTGGATGCGGCGCTCGAGGCGGGGCTCCACCTCAGGCACCAGCGACTGTCGGCCTTGGCTGAGTACTGGCCCGCTCCGGGGCCCGGTTAGGCTGCGTCGACGCTCGATCGCGCGGCTCGTCGTCGGTGGCATCCAGAGGACGAGCCCCGGCGCCCGATCCCGATCGTGCCGACGGCTCCGGTCTGCACCGGTTTCAGGCTAAGGTCACGGCCCATGGCGGGAGGACAGAACGGACACCACTGGGACGAGGCCCGCCGGCGCGCGCGGGCCGAGCTGGCGGCGGGCGCCGAGCGCGCCGGAGCGCGGTCGCACTTCCGCGCGATGGGCATCGACCCCGCGCGGCTCGACGGGCCGATCGTCGGCATCGCGTCGACCTGGACCGGCACGATGCCGTGCAACATCACCCAGCGCGAGCTCGCCGCGCAGGTGGCCGACGCGGTGACGGAGGCCGGCGGCGTCCCGCTCGAGTTCAACACCATCGCGGTGTCGGACAACCAGACGCAGGGCACGCCCGGGATGCGCGCGTCACTCGTCTCGCGCGAGGTGATCGCCGACTCGATCGAGCTGATGGTGCACGCCCACGACTTCGACGCGCTGGTCTGCCTCGTCGGCTGCGACAAGACGACGCCCGCGGCGCTGATGGCGCTCGCGCGCGTCGACAAGCCCGCAGTCGTCCTCTACAGCGGTCCCATGCGCGCCGGGCGCCTCCGCGGGCGGCAGCTGACCATCCAGACGATGTGGGAGGCGGTCGGCGCCCACCAGCGCGGCCAGATCACGCGCGAAGAGCTCGACGAGCACGAGCTCCACGCCTGCCCGGGGCCCGGTACCTGCGCCGGGCAGTTCACGGCCAACACGATGGCGATCGCGCTCGACTGCGTCGGCCTCGCCGTGCTGGGCGACGGCCTGATCCCCGCCGACGACCGGGAGGCCAAGGCCGAGGCGGCGGCGCGCGCCGGGCGCCTCGCCGTCGAGCGCGCCGCGAGCGGCCCGGGGTCGCGCAGCTTCCTCGACCGCCGGGCGCTGGACAACGCGATGGCGGCGATCGCGGCCACCGGCGGCTCGACGAACGGCATCCTCCACCTGCTGGCCATCTCGCGCGAGGCGGGCGTGGACGTGACGCTGGACGAGCTCGCCGCCGTCGCCGCCCGCACGCCGGTGATCGCGAGCCTCGCGCCCTCCGGCCGCTACGTGGCGGAGGACATGCACCGCGTGGGCGGGACGCCGGTCGTGATCCGCGAGCTGATCCGCGCCGGGCACCTCGACGGCGACGCGCCCGTGATCCAGGGCGGCACGCTCGCCGAGGCGACGGCGGATGCGCCCGACCCCGACGGCGAGGTGCTCATGACCGCCGACGCGCCGTTCAAGCCGAGCGGGGCGCTGTACGCGCTCCGCGGCAACCTCGCCCCCGACGGCGCCGTGGTGAAGCTCGCCGGCACGGAGCGCACCCGCCACAGCGGGCCGGCGCGCGTCTTCGACGACGAGACGGCGTGCGTGGACGCCGTGCGCTCCGGCCGCGTGGAGCCCGGCGACGTGCTCGTCGTCCGCTACGAGGGCCCGGCCGGCGGCCCGGGGATGCGCGAGATGCTCAGCCTCACGAGCTCCGTGGTCGGCGCCGGCCTCGGCGAGAGCGTCGCGCTCGTCACGGACGGCCGCTTCTCCGGCGCCACCCGCGGCCTGATGGTCGGCCACGTGTCGCCCGAGGCGGCGCGCGGCGGGCCGCTCGCCGTCGTGCGCGACGGCGAGCAGGTGACCATCGACATCGAGGCGCGCACGCTCTCCGTCGACGTCGCGGACGCGGAGCTCGCGCGGCGGCTCGCCGCGTGGTCGCCCCCGGACGGCGGGCCGGCGGCGGGCATCTTCGCGCGCTACCGCGCGTCCGTCGCCTCGGCGTCGGAGGGCGCCGTCCTGCGGCCCGGCGGCTGAGGCGCGCGGCGTGCAGGCGCTCGTGACGCAGCCGGGGGTCGCCGGCTCGACCGGCGTCGAGGAGGTGCCCGATCCGCGCGCGGCGGCGCAAGAGGTCCTGCTTCGCACGCTCGAGGTCGGCGTGTGCGGCACGGACCGCGAGATCTCCGACGGCCACTTCGGCATCGCGCCCGGCGACGGCGGCCGGCTGGTGCTCGGGCACGAGTTCCTCGGCGTCGTGGAGCGGGACGCGCACGGCCTGCGCCGCGGCGACCTGGTGACCGCGACCGTCCGGCGCGGCTGCGGGCACTGCCCCGCGTGCGCCGAGGAATCGCCCGACGCATGCGACACCGGCGACTACGTCGAGCGCGGCATCACCCGCCTGCACGGCTTCGCGAGCGAGCTGGTCGCGGAGGCCGCCGATCAGCTGATCCCCATCCCGCCCGCGCTGGGGCGGCTCGGCGTCCTCGCCGAGCCGGCCTCGATCTGCGCGCGAGGGCTGCGCCACGCCCGCACGATCGGCACCCGCCAGCCGTGGTCGCCGCGCCACGCGCTCGTGCTCGGGCCCGGGGCGATCGGGATGCTCGCCACGTACATGCTGCGGCTCGACGGGATCGAGACGTGGACGGTCGGGCGGTCGACCGGCGGCGAGAAGGCGGAGCTCGTGGCCGCCGCTGGCGCGACCTACGTGGCGAGCTCGGAGACGCCGCTCGAGGACCTGCGGGCGGAGACCGGCGGCTTCGACATCGTCGTCGAGGCGGCCGGCGACGCGCAGCTCATGCTCGCGGCGCTCGGCTTGCTGCGCCGCAACGGCGTCGCCTGCCTGCTCGGCATCGACGGGCGCGAGCGCGCCGTCTCGATCGACGGGCCGGTGCTGGGCGTCGACGCCATCCTCGAGAACCGGGTGCTGTTCGGCAGCGTGAACGCCCACCGGACGGACTGGCGAGCCGCGGTCGAGGCGCTCGACGCCGCGCGGGCGCGCTGGCCCGGGGCGCTCGAGCGCTTCGTGGGGCTGCGCGTCCCGCTCGACCGCTACGCGGACGCGTTCGGCTTCCGCGGCGTCAAGGCGACGTTGCAGATCGCGCCCGAAGGTCCGGCAGCGGCGTGAGCTTCCGCTCGACCTGGTCGCGCAGCGGCTCGAACCGCGGCGGCAGCACGAGCTTCTCGCCGAGGTGCGCGGGGTCCTCGTCCGTCGCGAAGCCCGGGCCCATGGTGGCGATCTCGAACAGCACGCCGCTCGGCTCGCGGAAGTAGATCGACCGGAACCAGAAGCGGTCGATCACCGGCGTGGGGCGGACCCCGGCGCGCGCCACGTGCCGCTGCCAGGCGTCCTGGTCCTCCATCCGCGACGCCCACGCGACGTGGTGGACGGTGCCGGCGCCCTGGCGGCCCGGCTCGGCGGGCGGCTCGTCGTAGACGTAGAAGCTTCCGCGCTCGTCGCCGCGCCGCTCCCAGCGGCCGTCCTCGCCGCCCGTGAATCCGAGCACGTCGCGCAGGACCGGTGCGCTGCGGTCAGGCGCGGCCGTGTACGCGTGCACCGCCTCGAAGCCCTGCAGCGCGTGCTCGGCCGGCACGTCGGGCGCGGTGGCGGTCAGCGGCGCATCGGGCGCGCTGGACACGACGAGCTCGTGCTCGAGGCCCTCGGGGTCGGGGAAGCGGAGCGCGGCGTCCGTCCGCGCCGCGTCGACGCCCGCGCCGGTGAGCCGTTCCTGCCAGAAGTCCAGCGCCGCCTCGGCGCCGACGCGGTGGACGATGCGGTGCACCATCCCGGCGCCCGCGCGCCCGCGCGGGAGGCCCGGGTACTCGAAGAAGGTCAGGTCGGCGCCCGGCGACCCCGCGTCGTCCGCGTAGAACAGGTGGTAGACGGACGGGTCGTCCTGGTTCACGGTCTTCTTGACCATCCGCAGGCCGAGGACGCCGACGTAGAACTCGACGTTGGCGGGCGCGTCCGCGGTGATGCACGTGATGTGGTGGATGCCCTCGAGCTTCATCTCGCCAAGGAAGATACGCCGCGGACGACGCGATCCCAGAAGCGCTCCGCGTCGAGCTCGACCGCGACGCGCGCGTTCGCCGCGCGGCCGAGGCCGCCGCGCGCGTCGACCACGGTGGCGCCCCGCGTCCAGCGGCCCTCGAGCTCGACGGCCACGAAGGCGTCCACGCAGCGGATCGCGGCCGGGTCGGCGACCAGCGCGACGGCGCACGGGTCGTGCACGGGCGGCGCGCCGAAGCCGTGCACCGCCTCGTAGGTCGAGGCGAAGAAGTCGAGCCAGCCGGCGATCGCGTCGCCGAGCGCGCCGCCCACCCCGCGCAGCCGCTCGCGCACCGCCGGCGTGGCGAGCGCCTGGTGGGTGAGGTTGAGGCCGACCATCGTGAACGGCACGCCGGCGGCGAGCACGCGATCGACCGCCTCCGGGTCGACCCAGGCGTTGAACTCGGCGAGCGGCGTGACGTTGCCCGCGGCGGTCGAGCCGCCCATCCACACGATCTCGCGCAGGTCGCCGGCCAGGGCGGGATGCCGCTCGAGCGCCAGCGCGACGTTGGTCAGCGGCCCGGTGGCGACGAGCGTCAGCGGCGCGCTGCCCGCGGCCGCCGCGGCGAGGAGCGCGTCGGCGGGCCTGGCGTCGAGGTCGACGCGCGGCTCGGGCAGCTCGGCGCCGTCCAGCGCCGTCT
>DATMVH010000173.1:0-8245 GCA_035563395.1 Solirubrobacteraceae bacterium | reverse complement strand
CGGCCGGGATCAGCGTCGTCTCGGCGTAGGCGCCGAACGGGGCCACCGTGCCGTCGAAATACACGCGCGTGCCGTCGTCGAGCCGGCCCACGCCCTCCTTCCCGGGCACGTAAGGCGGCTCGCGCCGCTCTCGCGGGAAGGCGCCCTGGGCGATGCGGATGTCCACCGGGTTCAGGCCCGCGGCGAGGACGGCGACCCGCTCCTGGCCGCCGGCGGCGGCCGGATCCTCGAACGTCCCGGCTTCCGGGACGGCTCCGTGGCGGGTCAGCACGGCGGCGCGCATCGCGCGGACATTACGATGCTCCGTCCATGGACGACGCCGGGATCGCCTACGACGAGCGCGGGCTCGTGCCCTGCGTGATCCAGGACTGGGGCTCGGGCGAGGTCCTCACGCTGGCCTGGACGAACGCGGAGGCGCTGGCCCGCACGCGCGAGACCGGCGAGCTGCACCTGTGGAGCCGGTCGCGGGGCGAGCTGTGGCGCAAGGGCGCGACGTCGGGCAACGTCCAGAAGGTCCGCGCGATCCGCTACGACTGCGACGGCGACGCGCTGCTGGCGCTCGTCGAGCCCGCCGGGCCGGCGTGCCACACGGGCGAGCGGACCTGCTTCCACCGCGGCGAGCTCGAGCCGCCGGCCCCGCACGAGGTCCTGCCGGCGCTCGAGCGCACGATCGCGGCGCGGGCGGCCGCGCGCCCCGAAGGGTCCTACACGGCGGCACTGCTCGCCGATCCCGCCCGCATCGGCGAGAAGGTCGAGGAGGAGGCCGAGGAGGTCGCGCGCGCCGCGCGGGAGGAGCGGGACGAGCGCGTCGCCGCGGAGGCCGCCGACGTCCTGTACCACCTCGCGGTCCTGCTCCGCGCTCGTGGGCTCTCGCTCGCGGACGCCGAGGAGGTGCTCCGTGACCGCCGTCGCTGAGGGGCGCCCGTGACCGTCACCGTGGAATCCGAGCTGCGCCTCGGCGCCGGGCCGCCGCCCGACGAGGTCCGCCGCCTCGCGGCGGAGCACAACCTCGTGCCCGTGCGCCACACGTTCGTCGAGGACTGCGAGACGCCGGTCTCCGCCTTCCTGAAGCTGCGCGGCGCCGGCCCGGCGTTCCTGCTCGAGTCGGCCGAGCAGGGCCAGCGCGTCGGCCGCTGGTCGTTCATCGGCTACCGCCCGCGCGACGTCCTGCGCTGGCGCCTCGCGGACGGCGGCGACCCGTACGCCCTCGCCGCCGACGCCGTCGCCCGCCAGCGCCAGGCGCCCCTGCCGGGGCTGCCGCCGTTCGCCGGCGGCGCGGTCGGCTTCTTCGGCTACGACTGCGTGCGGACCGTCGAGCGCCTCGGGGAGCCGAACCCCGACCCGGTCGGGCTGCCGGACCTCGCCCTGATGTTCACGGACGCGCTCGTCGCCTTCGACCACCTCAAGCACACGGTCACCATCCTCGCCAACGCCTACGTCGAGGAGGAGGGCGTCGAGGCGGGCCACGAGCGCGCGCTCGGCGTGATCGCCGAGGTGCGGGAGCGCTTGGCCGGGCCGCTGCCGCGCGTCCACCCGCCGAACGGCAGTTCGCGCCCCGAGCCGCGGTTCGAGCCGAACATGCCGCGCGAGGCGTTCGAGGCGATGGTCGCGCGCATCGTCGAGTACGTGCACGCGGGCGACGCCTTCCAGGTGGTCCCGTCGCAGCGCTGGACGGCCGAGGTCTCGGTGGACCCGTTCTCCGTCTACCGCGGGCTGCGGGCGATCAACCCGTCGCCCTACATGTACTTCCTCGACTTCGAGGACTTCCAGATCGTCGGCGCGTCGCCCGAGCCGCTCGTGACGGTCAGCGGCGGGCGCGCGACGACCCGCCCGATCGCCGGCACGCGCCCGCGCGGCGGCGACGCCGACGAGGACCGGCTGATCGCCGAGGACCTGCTCGCGGACGAGAAGGAGCGCGCCGAGCACGTCATGCTCGTCGACCTGGGGCGCAACGACCTCGGGCGCGTGTGCGAGTACGGCAGCGTGGAGGTGGAGACGTTCATGGCCGTCGAGACCTACTCGCACCTCATGCACATCGTGTCCTCGGTCGGCGGCCGCCTCCGGCCGGGCGTCGGGCCGATGGACGCGCTCCGCTCCATCCTCCCCGCGGGCACCCTCTCCGGCGCCCCGAAGGTCCGCGCGATGGAGATCATCGACGAGCTCGAGCCGGTCAAGCGAGGCGCGTACGGCGGCGCGGTGGGCTACCTCTCCTACACCGGCGAGCTCGACACCTGCATCTGCATCCGCACGGTGGTGATCGCCGACGGTCTCGCGCACATGCAGGCCGGCGGCGGCACGGTGGCCGACGCCAAGCCGGACTACGAGTACGAGGAGTCGCGCAACAAGGCGCGCGCGGTGGCGCGTGCCATCGAGCTCGCGACGCGGCAGGAGGCGTGGCCGTGACGCGGGTGCTGGTCGTCGACAACTACGACTCGTTCACCTACAACCTCGTCCAGTACCTCGGCGAGCTCGGCGCCGAGGTCGAGGTGGTGCGCAACGACGTCGAGGACGTGGACACGCTGCTGGCCCGCAGGCCCGACCGGGTGATCGTCTCCCCGGGACCGTGCACGCCGACCGAGGCCGGCGTGTCCGTCGAGGCAATGCGCCGCTTCCCCGAGGCGGGGGTGCCGACGCTCGGGGTGTGCCTGGGCCACCAGTCGCTCGCCCAGGCCTTCGGCGGGACGGTCGTCCGCCACGTGCCCGTCCACGGCAAGACGACGGAGATCACCCACGACGGGGAGGGCCTCTTCGCGGGCCTGCCCTCCCCGCTGACCGTGGGGCGCTACCACTCGCTCGTCGTCGACCCGCAGCTGCCGGAGTGCCTGCGCATCACCGCGAGCGGCGGCGGCGTCGTGATGGCCGTCGAGCACCGCCAGCTGCCGGCCTACGGCGTGCAGTTCCATCCCGAATCCGTGCTCACCCCCGAGGGCAAGCGCCTGCTGGCGAACTTCCTGGATGCCGAACCCGGTTCTGACTAGGGCGATCGACCGCCTCGCCTCGCGCGAGGACCTCCCGGCCGAGGAGGCCGCCGCGGTGCTGGCGGAGATCATGGCCGGCAACGCGTCCGAGCCCGAGACCGCCGCGGTCCTCATCGCCCTGCGCACGAAGGGGGAGACGGTCGACGAGCTCGTGGGGCTCGCCGGCACCATGCGCCGGCTCGCCACGCCGGTCGAGGCGGGCCGCGACGACCTGATCGACACGGCGGGAACGGGCGGCGGGCGCCCGACGTTCAACGTCTCCACCACCGCGGCGCTGATCGCGGCCGGCGCCGGCTGCGCGGTCGCCAAGCACGGCAACCGCTCCGCCACGGGGCTGTCCGGCTCGGCGGACGTGCTCGAGGCCCTCGGCGTGCGCATCGACCTGCGGCCGGCCGCGGTCGCCGCGTGCATCCGCGAGGCCGGCTTCGGCTTCATGTTCGCCCCGGCGCACCACGGCGCCACGCGGCACGTGGTGCCCGTCCGCAAGGAGCTCGCGGTGCGGACGATCTTCAACTTCCTCGGGCCGCTGACGAACCCGGCGGGCGCGACGCGGCAGGTCATCGGCGTGTCCGACGCGCGCTTCCTCGACGTCATGGCCGGGGCGCTCGCACGGCTCGGCGCCAGCAAGGCGATGGTGGTCTCGAGCACCGACGGGCTGGACGAGCTGAGCACGAGCGGGCCGACACGGGTGGTGGAGGTCGACGGCGAGCGGGTCCGCTCCTACGAGGTCGCGCCGGAGGACGTCGGCCTGCCGCGCGCCCGCTACGAGGACCTGGCCGGCGGCACGCCGGACGTCAACGCCGCCACGACGCGGCGCATCCTCGCAGGCGAGCCCGGTCCGCAACGCGACCTCGCCGTCCTCAACGCGGGCGCGGCGATCTACGTGTCCGGCCGCGCGAGCACGCTGGAGGCCGGGGTGCGCGCCGCCGAGGCCGCGATCGACGACGGCGGGGCGAGCCGGGCGCTCGACTCGCTCGTCCGGGTCACGGGTAAGCTGGCGGCGTCTTGAGCGTGCTCGATCGCATCGTCGAGGCGACCCGCGAGGAGGTCGAGCGCCGCCGCGATGCGGTGCCGCTCGCCGACCTGGAGGCGGCGCTCGGCGACCGCTCGGAGACCCGCCCGTTCCGTGAGGCGCTGTCCGGCCCGGGCATCTCCGTGATCGCCGAGCACAAGCGCCGCTCGCCGTCCGCGGGCGCGATCCGCGAGGGCGCCGACGTGGCCGAGGTGGTCTGCGCGTACGAGCGCGGCGGCGCGGCCGCGCTGTCCGTGCTCACCGAGCCGTTCCATTTCGGCGGCTCGCTCGACGACCTCCGGGCCGCCCGGCGCGCCTCGCGGCTGCCCGTGCTGCGCAAGGACTTCATCGTCGACCACTACCAGCTCTACGAGTCCGCCGCCGCCGGCGCCGACGCGATCCTCCTGATCGTCGCCGCGCTCGAGCCGGAGGTGCTCGCGGACCTGCACCGCGAGGCGCGGGCGCTCGACCTCGACGTGCTGGTCGAGGTCCACGACGAGGAGGAGCTGGAGGGCGCGCTCGAGGTCGACGCCGACGTGATCGGCATCAACAACCGCGACCTCGGCGACTTCACGGTCGACATCCAGCGGACGTTCGAGCTGCTGTCGGACGTCCCGGCGGGCAAGACCGTGGTCTCGGAGTCCGGCTTCTCCACGCGCGAGCAGCTCGACGACCTCGACCGGGTCGGCGTCGACGCCGTGCTCGTCGGCGAGACGCTCATGCGGGCGCCGGACATCGAGGCGGCGTGCCGGGTGCTCACCGGCTTCGCCTAGCCGCGCCTTTTACCGGTTCTTCACGCAGCGCGCGCACGCTCGGAAGCGAATGCGCTCGTGGATGGGGACGGTCACGACGGCGGCGGCCGGCGGTGCGGTGACGACCGCGCTCCTCTTCGCCTCCGGGGCCGTGCAGCCGCGCCCCGAGGCGCCGCTCCTCGGTGAGCCGCCGCTCGCCGCGCGCGGGCAGCTCGTGGCGCTGGGCGGGGGAGAGGGGCGCCCGAGCGCGCGCGAGATCTACCTCGCCGCCGCGCCCGCCGTCGTGTCCGTGCGCGCCCGCGCGGTGATGGACGCCCGGTCGCCGTTCGCCACGGGCGAGGCGCCGTCGGCGGCCTCCGGCTTCGTGATCGACGCGGAGCGCGGCCTCATCGTCTGCAACGCCCGCACCATCGCCGGCGCCGCCGGCCTCACCGTGACCCTGCAGGACGGGACGACCGTCCAGGGCCGCATCCTCGGCCGCGACGACGACACGGACCTCGCCCTGATCGCCGTCGACCCCGACGGCCTCGATCTCCACGCGCTCGAGCTGCCGGCGAGCGCGGACGTGCGCGTGGGCGATCCGGCGCTGGCGCTCGGCGGGGCGGGCGGCGGGCCGCCCACGCTCACCACGGGCGTCGTTTCCGCGACGCACAAGCGCCTGGTGGGCGACGGCGGCACCGCGCTCGACTCCGTGATCCAGACGGACGCGCCCTACGCGGCCGCGGACACGGGCGGGCCGCTGCTCGACGCGGCCGGGGGAGTCGTCGGCGTGACCGGGCGGATGATGGTCGCGGGCGCGCCGGTCGGCTTCGTCGTCCCCGCCGACACGGTGGCGGACGTCGTGCCGCAGCTCGAGGCGACGGGCCGGGTGCGGCACGCGTTCCTCGGGGTGCGCCCGGCCGACGCGGCCGGGCGCGGCGCCGGCGTCGCGAGCGTGCGCGCCGGCTCGCCGGCGGCGGCGGCGGGGCTGCGGCGCGGCGACGCGATCGTCGCGCTGGCGGGCGAGCGCACCGACTCGGTCGACGCCCTCTGCCTCGCCCTGGCTGAGCACCGCCCCGGCGAACGCGTGCCGGTGACGATCAGCCGCGCGGGGCGCACTCTCGAGCGCGTCGTCCGGCTGGCGGACCGCCCGCCGGGCATCCCCGATCGCTGACCCGGCGGCCCGCCGCGCCCCACTACGCTGTCTCGCGTGACGCGAGCAAAGATCTGCGGCATCACGCGGCTCGAGGACGCCGAGCTCGCGATCGAGCTCGGGGCCTGGGCGCTCGGCTTCATCCTCTGGCCGGAGTCCAGGCGCGCCGTGGGCCTCGCCGAGGCCGCGGGCATCGCCGCCGCCGTCCGGCGGCGCGTCCAGCTCGTGGGCGTGTTCGTGAACCCGTCGCTCG
Organism: Solirubrobacteraceae bacterium; assembly: GCA_035563395.1. Lineage (GTDB taxonomy): Bacteria > Actinomycetota > Thermoleophilia > Solirubrobacterales > Solirubrobacteraceae > DASQMT01. Next base: position 2,118 of record DATMVH010000173.1, on the reverse strand, counting down.
ACGAGGTCGCGGCCGCCGCCGACGCGCTCCACCTCACGCACGTCCAGCTGCACGGCGACGAGGGGCCGGCGTTCTGCGCCGAGGCCGGGCGGCGCTCGGGCTGCCGGATCATCAAGGCGGTGCGCGTCGCCTCGGGCGCCGCGATCCAGGACCTCGAGCGCTTCCACACCGACTTCCACCTGCTCGACGCGGCCGCGCCGGGCGCGCGCGGCGGATCGGGCCAGACGTGGGACTGGGCGCTCGCGGCCCGCCGGCGCAGCGACGTGCCCGTCATCCTCTCCGGCGGCCTGACCGCCGAAACCGTCGCGGCGGGGATCCGGGCGGTCAACCCGTACGCCGTCGACGTCGCCTCCGGGACGGAGGCGTCGCCGGGCGTCAAGGACCCCGAGAAGCTCGCCGCGTTCCTCGAGGCCGCGGCGGGAACGGCGGTGGCGTCGTGACCGCCGTCGAGCACCGCTTCGGTCCGTACGGCGGGCAGTACGTCCCGGAGACGCTGATGCCCGCGCTCGCCGAGCTCGAGGCCGCGTGGGTCGCCGCGCGCGACGACCCGGGCTATCGCGCGGAGCTCGACGGCCTCCGCCGCGACTACTGCGGCCGCCCGACGCCGCTGTACCACGCCGCGCGCCTCTCGGAGGCGGTCGGGCACCCCGTGTGGCTCAAGCGCGAGGACCTCATGCACACGGGCTCCCACAAGCTCAACAACGCGCTGGGCCAGTGCCTGCTCGCGCGCCGGATGGGCAAGCCCCGCATCATCGCCGAGACCGGGGCGGGCCAGCACGGCGTCGCCACCGCGACGGCGTGCGCGCTGCTGGGGCTCGAGTGCGTCGTCTACATGGGCACGGAGGACATGCGCCGCCAGCAGCCCAACGTCCAGCGGATGCGCCTGCTCGGGGCGACGGTGAGGGGCGTGGACGCGGGCTCGCGGACGCTCAAGGAGGCCGTGTCGGCCGCCATCCGCGACTGGGTGGCGAACGTGGGGGACACCCACTACGCGATCGGCTCCTGCGTCGGGCCGGCGCCCTTCCCGGCGCTCGTGCGGGACCTGCAGCGCGTGATCGGCGACGAGGCGCGCGCCGAGCTGCTCGAGCGCAGCGGCCGGCTGCCGCGGCGCGTGATCGCCTGCGTCGGCGGCGGCTCGAACGCGATCGGCACCTTCGTCCCGTTCGTCGCCGACGACGGCGTGGAGCTCGTCGGCGTCGAGGCGGCGGGGGAGGGGCTGGAGACCGGGCGCCACGGCGCGCCGCTCACCGTCGGCGGGCGCGGCGGCGTCCTCCAAGGCGCGTACTCGGCGATCATGCAGGACGAGGACGGCCAGATCACCGAGGCGCACTCCGTCTCGGCGGGGCTCGACTACCCCGGCTCGGGACCGGAGCACGCGTGGCTGCGCGACTCCGGCCGCGCCCGGTACGACGCCATCACGGACGAGCAGGCCGTCGCCGCCTTCCGGCGCCTGGCGGAGCTCGAGGGCATCATCCCGGCGCTCGAGTCCTCCCACGCGATCGCCTGGGTGCTCGCGCACCCGGACGCCGGCGCGGACGCGCTCGACCTCGTCTGCCTCTCCGGCCGCGGGGACAAGGACCTGGCCGAGGTCCTGGAGCGCATCGGGTGAGCCCGCCCGGTCGGGAGGTCATCGCCGCCGCCTTCGCGAGCTCGGGCAAGCGCGCGGCGCTCATGCCGTACCTCATGGGCGGGTTCCCGACGCTCGACGCCTCGCGCGCGGTCGGGGAGGCGTACGCCGACGCAGGCGCCGACCTCGTGGAGCTCGGCGTGCCGTTCTCCGACCCGCTCGCCGACGGGCCGGTGATCCACGCCGCCGGGACCGCGGCGCTCGCCGCGGGGGTGACGCTGCACGGCGTGCTGGACGTCGGCCGGGGGCTCGCGGAGAGCGTCCCGGTGGTGCTCATGGTCTACGCCAACCTCATCTACGCGCGCGGGCCGGAGCGCTTCGCCGCCGACCTCGCCGAGCGCGGGATCAGCGGGCTGATCGTCCCGGACGTGCCGCTGGAGGAGGCGGCGCCGATGCGCGCGGCGTGCGACGCGGCCGGCGTGGCGCTCGTGCCGCTCGTCGCGCCGACGACGCCGGACGAGCGGCTCGCCGCGATCGGCGCGCAGGCGCGC
>DATMVH010000172.1:0-3385 GCA_035563395.1 Solirubrobacteraceae bacterium | reverse complement strand
CTCGCGGCTTCGCTGGCCCCCCGGCTCGGCGCCGACCTCGTGGACGCGCTCCGCCGGCGCGACCGCGCGCCGCGCCAGGCAGGCGCCGGCCGGGCGGCGCGGCGCCGGGCCGGCATCGCCATCGAGGCCCGGGTCGCCCCGCCGGCGGTGTTGCTCGTGGACGACGTGCACACCACGGGCGCGACGCTGGACGCGTGCGCGCGGGCGCTGAAGGCGGCCGGAACCGCGAGCGTGGCGGCGGTGACGTACGCGAGGACGCTGTGAGGCGCGCGTCAGGCGATCGCGCGGCCGGCCTCGTCGGCCCACTCCAGCGCGGCGCGGTAGGCGCCCGCCAGCGAGACGTCGCTCGAGGCAGCCGGGGCGACCGGGAACTCGCCGCGCTCGTAGGCGATCACCGCGGAGAGGAGCTCGCCCTTGGGTCCCTCGTGGCGCAGCAGCGCGGAGCGGATCTCGTCCGAGAACGGCAGGGAGTCGAGCACTTCCTCCATCGGCATGTCCATCAGGCCGTCGGCGACGGAGAACAGGCCGACCGTGAAAAACGCCTCGCGCTCCTCGTGCGCCGCGCTGCCGGCGAGCATCTCGCACATGCGGGCGCGGTGCAGCGCGATGGCGACCAGCTCGTGCGCCGCGCCGGACGCGGCCGAGAGCGCCATCACGGTCGCCCAGCGGCGGACGGTCCGGGTGCCGAGGAGCGACAGTGCCTCGCGCACGGAGGCGATGGTCCGCGGCAGCGCGAAGAACGCCGAGTTGACGTAGCGGAGGAGCTTGAGGGAGAGCCCGACGTCGGACGAGATGATGCGCTCGAGGTCCTCGAACCCGGCGTCCGCCACGCTCAGCTCGCCGAGCGCACGGAGCGAGGAGTGCCCGCCGTGGCCCACGCCCTGGTGGCGCACCATCCGGGGCTTGGCGAAGAAGCCGCCCTGGAAGTAGGAGAAGCCGAGCGCGCGGCAGCGGTCGAAGTCGTACGCGCTGCTGACGCCCGTGGCGACGAGGAGCGCGCCGTGCGCCTTCGGCGCGGCGACGATGCCGCGCAGGATCGCGTCGTCGCGGCCGGAGACGCGCACCTTGACGATCGAGCACAGCTCGAGCAGCACGCCGAGGTCGGAGCGGCCGTCGAAGTCGTCGAGCGCGAGCGTGTAGCCGCCGCGCGCGAGCCGCTGGAGCACCGCGAGCACGTCGTCGCGCGCCGGACAGGCCGCGATCTGCAGCACGGCGCGGTCCGGCCGCACGGGCGGCGGGCCGATCTCGAGCAGGAAGTTGCGGGCGATGGAGATCCACGCCGGGTGGCGCCCGGAGAGCAAGTCGAGGCCGATGTCGCCGAAGGCGTCGACGAGCAACGCGCTCGTCGCCTTGGCGTCCGTCGCGGGATCGAGCGACTGGCGTTCGCCGCCGAAGACCAGCTCATAGCCGATCACGCCGTGGCGCTCGTCGGCGATCGGCTGACGGACGACGGCGACTTCCGGGCGGGCGGGGGATTCAGCGATCGGCGGCACATGCACCTAGTCGGCACCTTGGGGTCATTTCCTGAGCGCTCCGCGACGGTTCGCGGCGTGGCCGTCAGGAAAGCGGCTAGCATCCACGCACCCCCCACCGGCGAGCCGAGAGGAGTCCCATCCGATGAGGATCGAGGTCAAGGGACGCAACCTTCCGATCACCGACGAGCTGCGCGAGTGCGTGACGCGCCGCTTCGACACGATCGCCAAGCAGGTGAGCCCGCTCGCCGTCCTCGAGATCGAGCTCTGCGTAGAGCGCAATCCCGCCAACCCGGACAAGCAGGTCGCCGAGGCGACGCTGTATCTGAAGGGCGTCACGTTGCGCGCGAAGGACGCGTCCCGCGACATCAAGCACTCGATCAATCTGATCGCGGAGGAGCTCGGCCGGCAGGTCAAGCGCCACCGCGACAAGCGGCGCGGGCGGCGCGACGCGCGGGCCGGCACCGGCGTCCCGCCGGCGCTCCTCGACGATGTCGGCGAGGGCCCGGGCGAGGCCGCTCCGGCCTACTGACGCGGGCGCCGCGGGCGTCGGAGCGCCGCCGGGGCGAAGTCCCGCCGGGCTCTATCCTTGAAGCCATGTCGATCCTCGATCGCGCCCTCCGTCTCGGCGAAGCCAGGCAGTTCAAGCAGTACGCCAAGCGCGTCGACCGCATCAACGCGTGGGAGCCCGAGCTCGAGTTGCTCGAGGACGACGAGCTGCGCGCACAGGCCGACGCCCTGCGCGAACGCGCGCAGGCGGGCGAGTCGCTCGACGACCTGCTGCCGGAGACGTTCGCCCTGGTGCGGGAGACGTCCCGCCGCACGATGGGCATGCGCCATTTCGACGTCCAGCTCATCGGCGCGATGGTGCTCCACGACGGGGCGATCGCGGAGATGCGCACGGGAGAGGGCAAGACCCTCACCGCCACGCTCGCCGTGGTGCTGAACGCCCTCGCCGGTAAGGGCGTGCACGTTGTCACGGTCAACGACTACCTCGCCCGGCGCGACGCCGAGTGGATGAGCCCGATCTACACCGCCCTCGGGCTGTCGGTGGGCATCCTCCAGAACAACCAGCCGTACGCCGAGAAGCGCGCGGCCTACGCGGCCGACATCACGTACGGCACGAACTCCGAGTTCGGCTTCGACTACCTGCGCGACAACATGGCGACGTCGCTGGAGGAGAAGGTCCAGCACGGCGGGCGGCTGGACGAGGCCGGCAAGCCGATCGGCATGCACCACTACGCGATCGTCGACGAGGTCGACAACATCCTCATCGACGAGGCGCGCACGCCGCTGATCATCTCCGGGGCGCCCGAGCAGGCGGCCGAGTTCTACGTCCGCTTCGCGAAGCTCGCGAAGACCATGCAGCCGGGCAAGCGCCCCGACAGCATGGACCCGAAGGCGAAGCGCGACTACGTCGCCGACTTCGACTTCGAGTTCGACGAGAAGCACAAGACGGTGTCGGTCACGGAGCGCGGCGTCGCGAAGGCCGAGCGCTTCCTCGGCATCGAGCATCTCTACCGTGCCGAGAACGGGCCGCTCGTCAATCACCTCATCCAGTCGCTGAAGGCCGAGTCGCTGTACAAGCGCGACGTCGACTACGCGGTCGTCGACGGCGAGGTGAAGATCATCGACGAGTTCACGGGCCGGATCCTCGACGGCCGCCGCTGGTCCGAGGGCCTGCACCAGGCGGTCGAGGCGAAGGAGGGCGTCCGAGTCCAGGAGGAGAACCAGACGCTCGCCACGATCACGCTGCAGAACTACTTCCGGATGTACGACAAGCTCGCGGGCATGACGGGCACGGCGCTCACCGAGGCGACCGAGTTCATGAAGATCTACAAGCTGCCCGTCGTGCAGATCCCGACGAACCGCCCGATGGTCCGCAAGGACCAGAACGACCAGGTCTTCAAGAC
>DATMVH010000171.1:0-18107 GCA_035563395.1 Solirubrobacteraceae bacterium | reverse complement strand
GGCTCTCGAGGCCCGCGTCGAGGTGGCACGCGAGGTCCGGCGCGCGCAGTCGCGCCTGCAGGCGCGCGGCCACGGACTCCCAGTCGGGCGCCCCGGCTGCCGCCGGGGCGCCGTGGAGGAAGACGTGCGGGCGCGCGAGCGCGAAGCCCTGCGGCGCGGCGCGCAGGACGACGGGATCCGGCGCGCCGGCGGCGAGCGCGTCGAAGAAGTCCTTCAGCCGGTCGCGCTGCGTCAGGCGCGCGATGAGCTCCGTCCGCTCGAGCGCCATCGCGGCCTGGTTGGCGATCGCGCGCAACAGGTCCTCGTCCGGCTCGCCGACCGGCCGCCCGCCCTCCACGAGGCAGCACAAGACGCCGAGCCGCTCCCCGGACGACACGAGCGGGGCCATGACGAGCGCCGCGTCGTCGTGCCCCGGCCACAGGTCGCCGGCCGAGCGGCGGCCCGCGGCGCGGTCGAGCAGCGCCAGCGCGAGGGCGCCGGAGGGCGGCCGCGGCGCCGGGGCGTCCGGCGGGTCGGAGGCGACGAGCCGCAGCTCGCGCCCGCCCGACTCCAGCCGGAACAGCTGGCAGAGGCCGCCGCCGAGCGTCGTGCGCCCGCCGGCCGTCGCCGCGGCCGCGATCGCGTCCACCTCGGTCGCCGCCGCCAGCGCCTCCGAGGCCGAGGTCAGCGTCGTGAGCTGGTGGACGCGGGCGCTCGCCTCGGCGTACAGCCGCGCGTGCTCGACCGCCCCGCCGAGCAACGCGGCCGTGTGGCCGAGGAAGGCGAGGATCTCCTCGTCGAACTCGTGCGGCGCGACGGTGTGCAGGACGATCACCCCCACGACCTCGCCGCTGCGGGCGGGCACGGGCACCGCGGCCATCGACTGGAAGCGCTCCTCCTCGAGCTCGGGGAAGTAGCGGTGGCGCGGGTCCTCGAGCGCGCGGTCGCGGATGAACGCCGGCTCGTCGCGCTCCGCCACCCATCCCGCGACGCCCTCGCCGACGTCCATGGCGATCCGGCCGGCGAGATGGGCGTGCACGGGCGAGGCCGCGCGCAGCACCAGCCGGTCCGCATCGCGGAGATAGACGAGCGCCGCGTAGCAGCCGGTCGCCTCCGTCGCGATGTCGACCACGCGCGCGAGCTGCTGGTCGATGTCGAGCGGCGACGAGACGGTCTCGATGACCGCCCGCAGGGTCGCGCGATCCTCGGCGGCTATGTGCACATCGCACACTCTAGGGGCGGGAGGAGAAGACATCCGGTCCATTGCCCCGCACGGCGGCCCGCGGCTATGACTGCTTCATGGCCATCGAGACGTCTCCCGGCGCGGAGGAGATCCGCAAGGAGCTCGACGAGCGCGGCGTCGAGTTCCTGTTCGCGCAGTTCGTCGACATGCACGGCAAGCCGAACGCGAAGCTCGTGCCCGTGCAGCATCTGGACGACCTGCTCGCCGACGGAGCCGGGTTCGCCGGCTTCGCCGCCGGGGACATCGGGCAGGGCCCGCACGATCCGGACATCGCCGCGATGCCGGACCCGCGCTCGCTCACGCACCTGCCGTGGCGGCCCGAGGTCGCGCGCTTCGCGTGCGACGTGACCGTCGAGGGCGAGCCGTGGCCGTACTGCCCGCGCACCATCCTGCGCAACCAGCTCACGCGCGCCGCCGAGCTCGGCTACTCGTTCAAGATGGGCTGCGAGCTCGAGTACTTCCTGGTGCGGCGCCTGGAGGACGGCTCGATCGAGCTCGCCGACCCGCTCGACAACCTCGACCAGCCCTGTTACGACATGCGCGCGCTCACGCGCTCGCTCGGCTTCGTCACCGAGGTCGCGCGCCACGTCAACGCGCTCGGCTGGGACATCTACGCGACCGACCACGAGGACGCGAACGGCCAGTTCGAGCAGAACTTCCAGTTCGACGACGCGCTCGTCTCGTGCGACCGGGCGGTGTTCTTCCGCTACATGGTCGAGTCGCTGGCCCAGGACCGCGGGCTCATCGCCACGTTCATGCCGAAGCCGTTCGGGCACCTCACGGGCAACGGGTGCCACATGCACATGAGCCTGTGGGACGGCGACCGCCCGCTGTTCCAGGCCGACCCGTCGGAAGACCCGCGCGGGCTCGGGCTCACCAAGGAGGCGTACCACTTCATCGGCGGGCTGATGGCCCACGCCAAGGCGTACATCGCCGTGACGGCCCCGACGGTGAACTCCTACAAGCGGCTGAAGATCGGCGACCCGCGCTCCGGCGCGACGTGGGCGCCCGTCTACGTGTCCTACGGCTACAACAACCGCACGCAGATGCTGCGCGTGCCCGGCCCGGGGCGCGTCGAGGACCGCACCGTCGACGGCTCCTGCAACCCGTACCTGGCCGCCACCGTGCTGCTCGCCGCGGGCCTCGACGGGATCGAGCGCGAGCTCGACCCGGGCGACCCGAACTCGCTCAACCTCTACGAGACGAGCGCCGCGCAGCGGCAGGAGCTCGGCATCGACACGCTGCCGGAGAACCTCCTCGACGCGACGCGCGAGCTCGAGCGCGACGACGTCATCCGCAAGGCCCTGGGCTCCACGCCGAAGGGCGACTACGTGGACTACTTCGTGGAGTGCAAGCGCCGAGAGGTGCAGGCCGCGCACGAGCAGATCACGCAGTGGGAGCTCGACCGCTACCTCCAGCTCTTCTAGCGGCATGTGCGGGATCGTCGGGCTGTTCGCCAAGTCGGCCGACGTCGAGGAGCGCCTCGGCGCGCACCTCGGCGCGATGCTGGCGCAGATGGCCGACCGCGGTCCGGACTCCGCCGGGCTCGCGGTGTACCGCGACCCGGCGCCGCCGGGCGCGACGAAGCTGTCGCTGTTCTCGGAGGACCCGGCGGAGGACTGGGAGGCGGTCGCCGGCGCGCTCGAGGCGCATCCGGACGTCGCCGTGGTCGCCTCCCACGCGGTCGTGCTCCTCGACGCGGACGCCGAGACCGCGCAGCGCCGCGTGCGCGAGCGCCGGCCGGACCTGCGGGTCATGAGCGCGGGCGAGCGGATCGAGATCTTCAAGGAGATGGGCAATCCGCGCGACTTCGTCGAGCGCTTCGCCCTCGACGCCATGCACGGCTCGCACGGCCTCGGCCACACCCGGATGGCGACGGAGAGCCGCGTCACGACGCAGGCGTCGCACCCGTTCTCCACCGGGCTCGACCTCTGCCTCGTCCACAACGGCTCCCTCTCCAACCACAACCGGCTGCGGGCCGAGCTGCGCCGCGAGGGGATCGAGTTCCAGACGGACAACGACACGGAGGTCGCCGCCGGCTACCTCACGTGGCGCCTGCGCGAGGGCGCGTCGCTGGACGAGGCGCTGCGCGGCTGCCTGGACGACCTCGACGGCTTCTACACGTTCCTCTGCGGCACGGCGGACGGCTTCGCGGTCCTGCGCGACCCCATCGCCTGCAAGCCGGCCGTGCTCGCCGAGACCGACGACTGGGTCGCGATGGCCTCCGAGTACCGCGCGATCGCCGTGCTCCCCGGCGCCGAGGACGCGCAGGTCTGGGAGCCCGAGCCGGCGCGCGTGTACGCGTGGGAGCGGGCGAAGGTCTGATGCCGGTCGCCGAACCCGGGCTCGGGGTCGAGACGGTCGACCTCGCCACGACGCCGCTGCGCGAGCTCAACGCGCGCCTGCACGCGCCGGACCTCGCGCCGCGCTGGCGGATCGTCAACCCGCACGGCGCGCACGCCGTGGCCGTGGGGATCGACGCCGAGGTCGAGGTCGACGTCGACGGCCACGTCGGCTACTACTGCGCCGGCATGAACAAGCGCGCGACCGTGCGCGTGCACGGCAACGCGGGCGTCGGGTTGGCGGAGAACATCATGTCCGGCGCCGTCTGCGTCGACGGCTACGCCGGCCAGTCGTGCGCCGCGACGGGCCGCGGCGGGCTGGTCGTCGTGCACGGCGACGCCTCCGCGCGCTGCGGGATCTCGATGAAGGGCGTCGACATCGTCGTGCGCGGCTCCGTCGGGCACATGAGCGCGTTCATGGCGCAGAAGGGCCGGCTCGTGGTCTGCGGCGACGCGGGCGAGGCGCTCGGCGACTCGATCTACGAGGCGCGGCTGTACGTGCGCGGCGAGGTGACGTCGCTCGGCGCGGACTGCGTGGAGAAGGAGCTGCGCGACGAGCACGTCGCCGAGCTGCGCGACCTGCTCGCCGCCGCCGGGGTCGCCGGCGTGCAGCCCGGCGAGTTCCGCCGCTACGGCTCTGCGCGGCGGCTCTACACCTTCGACGTCGACCACGCCGGGGAGTACTGATGACGAGTCCGGGCCCCGGCGCGCTGCGCGAGTCGGCGACGTTCCCGCGCGAGGTCATCGCCGAGATCCAGCGCGCCGCGCGCGAGGGGATCTACGACATCCGCGGCTGGGGCGCCAAGCGCCGGCTGCCGCACTTCGACGACCTCCTCTTCCTCGGCGCCTCGGTGTCGCGGTATCCGCTCGAGGGCTACCGCGAGCGCTGCGACACCGACGTCGTGCTGGGCGACCGCAACGCGACGCGGCCGCTGCACCTCAAGATCCCCATCACCATCGCAGGCATGAGCTTCGGCGCGCTGTCCGGGCCGGCGAAAGAGGCGCTCGGCCGCGGCGCGACGGCCATGGGCACCGCGACGACCACCGGCGACGGCGGGATGACCGAGGAGGAGCGCGGGCACTCCGAGACGCTCGTCTACCAGCTCCTCCCGTCCCGCTACGGGATGAACCCCGACGACCTGCGCCGCGCCGACGCCATCGAGATCGTGATCGGCCAGGGGGCGAAGCCGGGCGGCGGCGGCATGCTGCTCGGGCAGAAGATCTCCGACCGCGTCGCGGCGATGCGCGACCTGCCGATGGGCATCGATCAGCGGTCGGCCTGCCGGCATCCCGACTGGACGGGACCGGACGACCTCGAGATCAAGATCCACGAGCTGCGCGAGATCACCGACTGGGAGAAGCCGATCTTCGTCAAGGTCGGCGCGTCCCGGCCGTACTACGACGTCGCGCTCGCGGTCAAGGCGGGCGCCGACGTGATCGTGCTCGACGGCATGCAGGGCGGCACCGCGGCCACGCAGGAGGTCTTCATCGAGCACGTCGGGATCCCGATCCTGGCGGCGATCCCGCAGGCCGTCGAGTCGCTGCAGGAGCTCGGCATGCACCGCCGGGTCCAGCTCGTGGTGTCGGGCGGGATCCGCACCGGCGCCGACGTCGCGAAGGCGCTGGCGCTCGGGGCGGACGCGGTCTCGATCGGCGTCGCCGCGATGATCGCCCTGGGCGACAACGCGCCCGAGCTGGCCGACGAGTACGCGGAGCTCGGGACGGCGCCGGGGTTCTACGACGACTGGCAGGCGGGACTCGATCCGGCGGGCATCTCCACGCAGGACGACGACCTCGCCGCGCGCTTCGACCCGGAGCTCGGCGGCCGCCGGCTCGCGAACTACCTGCGCACGCTGACGCTGGAGACCCAGACGCTGGCGCGCGCCTGCGGCAAGTCGCACGTCCACAACCTCGAGCCGGAGGACCTGGTGGCCCTCACGGTCGAGGCGGCGGCGATGGCGCGGGTGCCGCTCGCCGGCACGAGCTGGATCCCGGGCCTCGACGGCGCGCGCTGACGCCGGGTCTGGCAGAGTCGCGGCCGTGTTCGACCGGGTCACCGTCCGCACGGCCGACCGTGCCCTCTCCGAGCGCTTCTACGGCATCCTCCTGCGCACGCTCGGCGTCGAGGAGACGCGCACGGACGCGCGCGACGCCCGCTGGCGCGACTTCGTGATCCGCCAGGCCGACGACGGCGCGCCGCCGACGCGCGGGCTCCACGTCGGCTTCGTCGCCCCGGCGCGGGCGCGCGTGGACGAGTTCTGGCGGGTCGGGACGGGCGAGGGGTTCGAGGACGACGGCCGGCCCGGCGCGCGGCCGGAGTACGGCCCCGACTACTACGGCGCGTTCCTCCGCGACCCGGACGGCAACAGCGCCGAGGCCGTGCACCACGGCGACCTCCGTCAGGACGGCGTGATCGACCACCTGTGGATCCGCGTCGCCGACGTCGCCCGCGCGAAGGCCTTCTACGAGGCGATCGGGCCGCACGCCGGCTTCGCGCTCGCGAGCGAGGAGGAGGGCCGCGCGCAGTTCAAGCGGGACACCGGGTCGTTCTCCGTGGTCGACGGGACGCCGACGGAGAACCTCCACATGGCCTTCGCCGTCGCGGGGCACGCGAGCGTCGAGGCGTTCCACGCGGCGGTCGCGGAGGCGGGCCACCGTTCGGTCGAGGAGCCGGCCGAGCGCTGGAGCGACGACGGGCGCGCCTACGCCGCCGCGGCCCTCGACCCCGACGGCAACCGCGTCGAGGTCGTGCACCACGGCGGCTGATCGCGCTGCCCGGATGCGCGGTCAACCATCCGCGCGCATGAGAGGATCGGGCTGAACGACGTCCAGGAGGAGGGAGCTACATGGCCGACGCGATTCCCAAGGGCTACCGCACCGTCACGCCGTATCTCTCCGTCGATGACGCCCGCGCGGCGATCGACTTCTACGCGCGCGCGTTCGGCGCCGAGGAGTTCGAGAAGATGGAGGCGCCGAACGGCGCGATCGCGCACGCCTCCGTGAAGATCGGCGACTCGCTCGTGATGCTCTCGGATCCGTTCCCGATGTCCAATGCCAAGCCGCCGAAGGAGATCGGCGGGACGAGCGTCGTCATCTTCCTCTACGTCGAGGACGTCGACGCCGCGTTCCAGCGGGCCGTCGACGCGGGCGCCACGGCGACGGTGCCACCCGAGGACATGTTCTGGGGCGATCGCTTCGCCCAGGTGGGCGACCCGTTCGGGCACTACTGGCAGATCGCCACCCACGTCGAGGACGTGTCCGAGGAGGAGATCGCGGAGCGGGCCAAGCAGGCGATGTCCGAGATGGGCATGGGCTGACGCTGCCCATGCTGGGGTGAGGCGGCCGCCGTGATGCGACCGGCGGGAGGTTCGTCGTGACGCGTTCTGCGGCCGGGCGGCTGTTGTCGGTCAACGTCGGCCTGCCGCGGGACGTGACGTGGGACGGACGGACCGTGCACACCGGCATCTGGAAGGAGCCGGTCGAGGGTCGCCGGATGGTTCGCCGCCTGAACGTCGACGGCGACGGCCAGGGCGACACCGCGGGGCACGGCGGCCCCAATCGCGCCGTGTTCGTCTACCAGATCGAGTCCTACCGCTACTGGGAGCGCGAGCTGGGCCGCGACGACTTCGCCTTCGGGCAGTTCGGCGAGAACTTCACGGTGGAGGGGCTCGCGGACGACGAGGTCTGCGTCGGCGACCGCTACCGGGTCGGCTCGGCGCTGTTCGAGGTCAGCGCGCCGCGCGTCACGTGCTATCGCGTCGGCATCCGGATGCGCGAGCCGCGGATGCCCTCGCTGCTCGTCGCGCACCGCCGGCCCGGGTTCTACTTCCGGGTGCTCGAGGAGGGGGAGGTCCGGGCCGGCGAGTCGATCGAGCGCGTCGAGCGCGGCCCCGAGGCGATGACGGTGGCCGAGGTGGACGGCCTGCTGTACCTGCCGGGCCGTGCGCGGCGCGATCTCGTGCGCGCGCTGCGGATCCCCGCGCTGAGCGAGGGCTGGCAGGGATCGTTCCGGGAGCTGCTCGAGCAGGCGCAGGACGGCGAAACCGCGGCGCCCGCGTGGACGGGGATGCGGCCGATGCGCGTCACGGCGATCGAGCGCGAGAGCGCCACGGTGATCTCGGTGCGGCTCGCGCCGGTCGACGGCGAGCCCGTCGTGCCAGCCCAGCCAGGGCAGTTCCTGACGGTGCGGCTGCGGCCGGACCTCGGGGCCGCGCCGCTGCTGCGCACGTACTCGCTGTCCGGCCTCCCGAGCGCGGAGAGCTACCGGATCAGCGTCAAGCGCGAGCCGCACGGCGCGGCGAGCGGGTACCTGCACGGCCGCCTCGGCGTGGGGGACGTCGTCGAGGCCGGCGCGCCGCGGGGCTCCTTCGTGCTGCGCCCCGGCGATCGTCCGGTCGTCTTGGTCAGCGCGGGCGTCGGGGCGACGCCGGTGCTCGCGATGTTGCACGCGCTCGCCGGCGAGCGGCCGGCGCGGCGGGTGTGGTGGCTGCACGGCGCGCGCAACCGCGCCGAGCACGCCTTCCAGCGCGAGGCGGCCGTCCTGCTCGCGCAGCTGCCCGCCGCGCGCAGCATCGTCTGCTACAGCCGCCCCGGGCCGGACGACGCGGGCTTCGACGTCGCGGGGCGGCTGGGAGCCGACGTGCTCGACGAGGCCGGCGTCCCGGCCGACGCGGACTTCTACCTGTGCGGCCCCGGGCGATTCATGCGCGATCTCGCCGCTGCGCTGACGGCGCGCGGGACGGCCCCCGAGCGGATCAGCACCGAGGTCTTCGGGCCGCTCGACGCGATCACGCCCGGAGTCGCGGACGCGCCCGCGCGTGCCCCGCATGCGCCATCCGGCGCGCCGGGGACCGGCCCGTCGGTCTGGTTCAGTCGCAGCAACCTGTCCGTCGCGTGGGACCCGTCCTTCGCCAGCCTGCTCGAGCTCGCCGAGGCGTGCGACGTCCCGGTCCGGTGGGCGTGCCGGACGGGCGTGTGCCACACGTGCGAGTCCGGCCTCGTCAGCGGCGAGGTGCGCTACCGGCCCGACCCGCTGGCGCCGCCCGCGCCCGGCACCGCGTTGATCTGCTGCTCACAGCCTCGGGGCGAGGTCGCCCTCGATCTCTGAGAACGGCTGCGCGCGCTCGGCGCCGGACGGGGATCGGCTGCCGCGCGCCCCCGGACCTGGTGGTCTCAGCCCGGTGGTCGCGAGTCGTATCGACGCCGAGCGAAGTCGCGGACGAGGCCGGCCAGCAGCTCGGCGCGCTCCGGCGACGCGATCCCGCCATGGTCGGCGCCCGGGATCACGGCGAGCTCGGCGCTCGGCAGCGCGCGGTAGAGCGAGACGACGTGTTCGAGCGGCACGAGGTCGTCGCGGTCGCCGACGAGGAGCAAGACCGGCGCCTCGATCGTGCGCAGCTCGGCCACCGTGAGGCCGGCGTACTGCGTCCACATCGGCCACGTCTGGTGCACGAGCGCGCGCCACTGCTCGTCGCCGCCGGGATGGAACGATCTCGCCACGGCGGCGAAGTCACCGAGGTTCGCGTCGAGCCGGGCGAGGTCCGGCGCGCCGGCGACGTCGTCGGCGCCGAGGATCGCCGCGTGCGTCTTCCGCATTCCCGTCGAGTCGAAGTCGGGATGGGCCGCGGCGGCGACCAGCGCGCCCGCGGCGCCGGGATGACGCACACCGAGCTCCAGCGCGACCTGGCCTCCGTCGCTGTAGCCGGCGAGCAGCGGCCGGCGCAGCCCCAGCGCGGCGATCAAGGCCGCGACGTCGTCGGCGAGCTGCGCGTAAGACAGCGTTCCGCCCGGATTCGTCGAGCGGCCATGCCCGCGACTGTCGGGCACGATGACGCGGAAGCCGTCCGTCAAGTGCGGCAGCAGGGGCTCCCACATCGGGCCTGCGATGAGCCCGCCGTGCAGCAGGATCAGCGGCGGACCGTCGCCATGCTCCGTGTAGAAGAGCGCCACGTCGCCGATCTCGACGGCGTAACCCGGCTCGACCGGCTCGGGAGGCACGCTGCCGGACGCTACACGGCAGTGCATGCGCCCGCTACTCGCAAGACCCCGGCAGGCTCGTCGGACCGGCATGCCGGCCGCGCGTCCCGGAGTAGCCTGCCGACCATGGCCATCGAGCACGGCGACACCACGGACCTCTCCGTCGCCCCGGTCGTCGGGCCGGACGACCCGCGGCGCTTCACGGACTCCGGCATCGAGGTCCAGCCGCTGTACACGGCGGCGGACGTGGCGGACGACCTCGAAGCGCGCCTCGGGGAGCCGGGCGAGTACCCGTTCACCCGCGGCGTGCACCGCGAGATGTACCGGCGGCAGCTCTGGACGATGCGCCAGTACGCGGGCTACGCCTCGGCGAAGGAGTCGAACGCCCGCTACAAGTACCTGCTCGCGCACGGCTCGACGGGGCTGTCGATGGCCTTCGACCTGCCGACGCAGCTCGGCCTCGACTCCGACGACCCGCGCTGCCTCGGCGAGGTCGGCCGGACCGGCGTGGCGATCGACACGCTCGAGGACATGCGGACCGCGTTCGACGACATCCCGCTCGACCAGGTCTCCACCTCGATGACCATCAACGCCCCGGCGGCGGTCCTGCTGCTGCTCTACCAGCTCGTCGGCGAGGAGCAGGGCGTGGCGCCGGAGCGGCTGCGCGGCACGGTCCAGAACGACATCCTCAAGGAGTACATCGCGCGCGGGAACTACATCTACCCGCCCGGCCCCTCGATGCGGCTGACGACGGACCTGTTCGCGTACTGCGCCGAGCACGTCCCGCGCTGGAACACGGTGTCCATCTCCGGCTACCACTTCCGCGAGAAGGGGTGCTCGGCGGTGCAGGAGGTCGCCTTCACGCTCGCCAACGGCATGGCCTACGTGCAGGCGGCGATCGACGCCGGGCTGGAGGTGGACGCCTTCGCCCCCCGGCTCGCCTTCTTCTTCAACGGCCACAACAACGTCTTCCAGGAGGTGGCGAAGTTCCGCGCGGCCCGCCGCCTCTGGGCGTCGGCCATGAAGGACCGCTTCGGGGCGACGAGCCCGAAGGCGCAGGCGATGCGCTTCCACACCCAGACCGGCGGCGTCACGCTCACCGCGCAGCAGCCGCAGAACAACGTCGTGCGCGTCGCCCTGCAGGCCTTCGCCGCAGTGTGCGGCGGCACGCAGTCGCTCCACACCAACGGCTACGACGAGGCGCTCGCGCTGCCGAGCGAGCGCGCGGCGAAGCTCGCGCTGCGCACGCAGCAGGTGATCGCGCACGAGTCGGGTGCGACGGACACCGTGGACCCGTTCGCCGGCTCCTACTACGTCGAGGCCTTGACGGACGAGATCGAGCGCCGGGCGAGCGCGCTGATCGCCAAGATCGACGAGCTCGGCGGCGCGGTGGAGGCGGTGCAGTTCATCAAGGACGAGATCGAGGAGTCGGCCTTCGGCTACCACGAGCGCTACCGCACCGGGCAGGACGTCGTGGTCGGCGTCAACCGCCACGTCGAGGAGGAGCCGGAGGCGGAGGAGATCCTGCGCGTCGACCCGGCGGCGGAGCGGGCACAGGTCGAGCGGCTGCGGGCCTTCAAGGCACGGCGCGACCAGGACCTCGCCGGGCGGCGGCTGGAGCAGCTGCGCGCGGCGTGCCGCGGCGACGCGAACCTGCTGCCGCCGCTCCGCGCCGCGCTGGCGGACGGCTGCTCCGTCGGCGAGGTGTGCGGCGCGATGCGCGAGGTCTTCGGGGAGTACCAGCCCAGCTCCTGAACCCCGGTTGACCTGCCGCGCCGGTCGGACTAGCGTCGGAAGCCCTCCGCCGGCGGTCCACCGAACGCCCCGCATGGGCGCCCTCGACAAGGAGGGAACGATGCGACGCAGGCACCTCATCTCGACGGTGTCGGTCCTCGTCGCGAGCCGGCGCGGCGACGGCGGCATACGCCGACCACGTCGAGCCCGTCGACCCGGGGACGGTTCCGCTGGGCGTGTTCGCCGCCCACAACAAGGTCTCGAACATCTCCGCGAGCGCGCTCGTGGAGGCGACGAAGCGCAACCGCGCCGACGTGACGATCCAGCACGCGCGGCTCGACCCCCGGCAGGCGACGGGCTGGCACGCGCACCCCGGGCCGGGCCTCGTCACCGTGGTCCAGGGGTCGCTGACCTACGAGGACGCCCACGACGGCGAGTGCCGGGAGATCTTCTATCGGCCGGCCGCGGGTTCATGGATCGCGGCTTCGGTCACGTGCACCGCGTCATCGCCGGAGAGGACGGCGCGGACTTCTACGTCGTCTACATCCATCCGCGCGACGCCGGCAACCCCGTGCTGCCGGCGACCGAACCGCCGGAGTGCGCCGCCTGAGCGCGCAATGGTTGGTCGCCGCCTCCGGGCGTCGGCCACCGCGCCTCAGTGCACGGCGGCCGCGTGCTCCACGCGCGGCGTCGCGCGCGGCCCGTAGTTGAACATCGCGAAGAAGCGGACGAGCGCGTCCTGATCGCCGTCGTACTGGAGCCGGCCCTCCGCCGCCGGCTCGCGCGGGTCGACGTCGCCCGACGCGACCGCGAAGAAGGTCTCCATGTCCATCGCCAGGTCGAGGTCGGGGTCCGCGACGGCGCCCATGTGCACGTCGACGCGGCCGTCGTCGAGCCGGACGGTGAAGACGTCGTCGTCGACCCGGACGACGTAGGTCCCGCTGACGCCGCGGGCCGCCTGCGGGTCCAGCAGCGCCGGGAAGGCGTTGATCCCCCACTCGCGGTCGAGGTCGTCGCGCGAGGCCGGCGGGCCGAGCGTCCTCGCCCCCCAACGGGCGAGCGAGTGGATCGTCTCCTCTAGACCGGCGCCGTACTCCGTGAGCTCGTAGACGGTCGACGCGGCGGGGGGCGGCAGCTTGCGCTTGCGGACGACGCCCGCCTGCTCCAGATCCCGCAGGCGCGTGGCGAGGATGTTCGTCCCGATGCCGGGAAGGCCGGCGGCCAGGTCGGTGTAGCGCTTCTCGCCCCGCAGGAGCTCGCGCACGATGAGCAGCGCCCAGCGCTCGCCGACGAGCGACAGGGCGTGCGCGATCGGGCAGTACTGGTCGAACCGCTTCGCCACCGACGGCCAATGTAGCGCGTCCGCTTGCGGATCGCCAGTCTGTACTTGCAAAACGAAAGTACGTCCTGTAGTTTCGCAAGCGTCAAGCGAACGAAGGGACTGCTCCACCGTGACCTCTTCACCGCAGCGCAAGTGGCTGGCACTCGCGCTCCTGTGCACCGTGCAGTTCATGGTCGTCCTCGACATCGCGATCGTGAACGTCGCGCTTCCGTCGATTCAGACGGACCTCGGCTTCTCCCAGGAGAACCTCCAGTGGGTGATCAGCGCCTACGCGCTGCTGTTCGGCGGCTTCCTGCTCCTGGGCGGGCGCGCGGCCGATCTACTCGGGCGCCGGCGCGTGTTCCTGGCCGGCATCGTCGTCTTCACCGCCGCCTCGCTGTTGTCCGGCTTCGCATGGAGCGAGGCCTCGCTGATCGCGGCGCGGGCGCTCCAGGGCCTCGGCGCGGCGATCATCTCGCCCGCCGCCCTCTCCATCCTGACCACGACCTTCGCGGAGGGCAGCGAGCGCAACACGGCGCTCGGCGCCTGGGGCGCGGTCGGCGCGTTCGGCGCCGTGGCCGGCGTCCTGCTCGGCGGCGTCCTCACCGACCTGCTCAGCTGGGAGTGGATCTTCTATGTCAACGCGCCGGTCGGCGTCGGCGCCTTCCTCCTCGCGCCGGTGCTGCTCGACGAGAGCCGCGACGCGCACGCGCGCAGCTTCGACGCGCTCGGCGCGGTGCTCGTGACGAGCGGGTTGGTGGTCCTCGTCTACGCCATCACGCAGGCGCCGGAGTACGGCTGGGGCTCGCCCGAGACGATCGGGTTCTTCGCGGCCGCCGTCGTGCTGCTGGCGGCGTTCGTGGGCTGGGAGGCGCGTGCCGCCGATCCGCTGATGCCGTTCTCGATCTTCCGCCTGCGGACGCTCGTCGGCGCGAACATCGCCGGGCTGATCCTCGGCACGGCGCTGTTCGCGATGTTCCTCATGCTCACGCTCTACATGCAGCAGGTGCTCGGGTACTCCCCGCTGCGCACCGGCGTGTCCTACCTCGCGGTCGCGGGGACGGCGATTCTCTGGTCCGCGCTCGCCGCGCAGCTCGTCACCCGCGTGGGCGTGAAGCCGGTCCTCGTCGCCGGCATGGCGTTCCTCACCGCCGGCCTCGTCTGGTTCACGCAGGTGTCGGTCGGCGGCTCCTACGCGAGCGACCTGCTGCCCGGCTTCCTGCTCGTCTCCGTCGGCATGGGCTTCTCTTTCGTGCCCATCTCGATCGCCGCGCTCGCCGGCGTGCAGCCGTCCGAGGCGGGCCTCGCGTCCGGGCTGATCAACACGTCGCAGCAGATCGGCGGTGCGCTGGGCATCGCCGCCCTCTCGGCCGTCGCGACGTCCACGACCTCGGACGCGGTCGCGAGCGGCACCGGCCAGCTGTACGCGCTGACCGACGGGTTCCAGGCGGCGTTCATCGGAGGCGCCGGCGTGGCTCTGGCCGGCGTGCTCGTCGCGCTGCTCATCGTCCGCCGCCGCGACCTCACGGCGCCGGTGGCGGAGCCGCAGGTCGCGCTCGACGCGGCCTGAGCCTGCCGCGCCGCCCGGGCATCGGTGCCCGGGCGGCGCGCTCGGCAGGCCGCGTACCTTCTCCGGATGGTCCCGCCGGCGGAGCCGGGCGCCGCCCGGACGCCGTTCGTCCCGGCCCGCGAGCTGTCGCGGGCCTTCTATGCCGAGGTGGTGCGCCCGCTGCTCGGCGGGCAGCCGCACGCCGCCGGCCTGCTGGGCTGGGGCTCGGACGTGCTCGGCTACGACACGGCGCGGTCCACGGACCACGGCTGGGGACCGCGCGTGCTCGTGTTCGTGGCAAGCGGCGAGGTGGCGGAGCGCCTGCAACCGGCGCTGGACGGCGCGCTGCCCGAGACGTTCCGCGGATGGCCCGTGCGCTACGGGTGGGATGCGGTCCCGGCGGCGCACCGGGTGACGGTGACGACGCTGCCGGGCTGGCTCGAGGAGTTCCTCGGCGTGGACGCGACGGCGGGGATGGCCGATCTCGACTGGCTCCTGACCCCGCAGCAGCGCCTGCTCGGCGTCGTCGCCGGGACCGTGTTCGCGGACGACGGCGGCGCGCTCGCCCGGCTGCGCACGGCGCTGGCGTGGTACCCGGGCGCCATCTGGCGCTGGCTCCTCGCGTGTCAGTGGCACCGGCTGGCGCAGGAAGAGGCGTTCGTCGCGCGCGCCGCCGAGGTCGGTGACGAGCGCGGCTCCGCGGTGGCGGGCGCGCGCCTCGTGCGGGACGTCATGCGGCTGGCGCTGCTGCTCGACCGGCGCTATGCGCCGTACCAGAAGTGGCTCGGCACCGCCTTCGCGCGCGGGCGGCACGAGGACGCGCTGCCCGACCTCCTGCGCTCGGCGCTCCACGCCCGCGACGTCGCCGCGCGCGAAGCCGCGCTCGGCCGGGCGTACGAGGCGCTGGCGCGCCGCCACAACGGCGCCGGCCTGACGCCGCCGCTCGATCCCTCACCACGCGACTACCACGCGCGCCCGGCACGCGTCCTGATGGCGGACCGGTTCACCGACGCGCTGCTGCGAACGGTGGACGACCCCGCCCTGCGCGCCCTTCCGCCGATCGGCGCGGTCGACCAGGTGGTGGACAGCACGGACGTGCTGGAAGCGCCGGCGCAGTTCCGGCGGCTTGGCGTGCTGTATCCGGGAGTGGGGCGCTCGCCCGCGCGATGAGGCGCTCCGCCGGCTCGGTCAGGCGGGGCGGGTGCGCGGGACCACGCGGACCTCGACGCGCGCCGGCCGCGCCGGCGCGTCGAGCGACAGGAAGTCGCGCACGGCGGCGGTGTGGTCGCAGAACGGGCAGCCGAGCGCCGCCGCGGGCGACAGCGGCGCGGGCCCGGGCGCGACCGGCGCGTCGCAGCGCGGGCAGGCGAGCGTGCCGACGCCGAGCCGCCACGCGCGACGGTCGCGGCGGATCTCGCGCGGGCCCGTCGAGCCCGTGGCCGGGTCGGGCCGGACCGGTTCGGCGCCGTCGATGCCGCGGTACAGGCTCACTGCGGGTCCAAGTCTAGGGCGGGCGCTGGAAGACGAGGTCGCGGAAGGCGTAGAACGCCGGCAGGTACTCCGTCGCGAGCGTCCGCTTGTCCTTGATGGTCAGCCCGTAGCCGCTCGCGCGCTCGTTCTCGTGCAGCGTGTACCAGAAGACCGGCAGCCGCGCCCCTGCGCCGTGAAGCCGCACCAGCGCCTCCCTCAGGCGCTCCGCCTTCTCCTGCTCGGAGGGCGCGAAGCCGGCCTTCCACGGCCACGACGTGTTGAAGCCGATCTCCGTCACCCAGATGGGCTTGGACGCGAGCTCGGGATCCGCCTCCATCCGGGCCTTGAACTCCCAGAAGCGGTTCATGACGTTGTCGGGCCGGGTGCCGTAGGGGTGATACGACATGACGTCGAAGTGCTCGTGCGCGTCCGTCGTCGCGAGGACGTCGACGTAGCGCTCGACCATCCACTCCGAGAGCCCGCCGAACAGCACGGTTGCTCCGGGGTCGTGGGCCTTGATGGTCTGGTATGCGTCGCTGAGGTGCGCGACGTACCGCCTCACCGACTCGGCGTACCGCGCGGGATCGCTGCCGGGGGCGTCGTCGATGCTCCATTCGTAGTGGAGGTTCGGCTCGTTGTGGATCTCCCAATGGCGCACGTGGTGCTTGAACCGGTCGACCATGCGCCCGAGCCAGTCGCGGTACGCCACCCGGTCCGACTCCGACCCGAGGTCGTGCGTCGGCGGCGGCTTGTGGACCGTCACGAGGAGGCTGGTCTCCGTGCTCCGCGCCGCCTCCACCGCGGCATCGAACGCGGGACTCGGCGGATCGGTCTTGTAGAGATCGATCCGCGCCCACGTCGCGCCGGCCGCTCGCAGGTCGTCGAGGTCGCCGCGCATGGCCGTGGCGTCGGCGCCCCAGTACTCGGCGAACGGCCGCAGCGCGACGCCCTTCGGGCCGCCGGCCGGCGTGCGTCGCACGGAGAGCGCGAGCGTGACGGGATCCGCGACGTCCTCGCGGGACCGGAACGCGAACCCGTCGGCGTCGGCGGACGTGATGACGAGCGTCACGTGCTCGCCGGCCCTTCCGGACATCGCCGCGGTGACGTCCGCCTCGACCGCCGTGCCCGCCGGACCCGCGCGGAAGCTCGTGAAGGGATGGCCGGGGAGCGGCCGGTTCTCGTACGCGATCGCCGACTCGCTCCACGCGGAGCCGGCGAGGCTGAGCGACTGCACGCCGGACGAGCCGTTGGTCGCCGGCATGCGGAGCATCGCGGCCGTGACCTCGAGCGCGGACAGCGCGGTCAGGTCGAACCGGAGGTAGGTGATCGTCACGGGGTCGCCGTCGGACGTCAGCGTCGTGTGCGCGCCGAAGTTGCGCGACGGGGCGGCGGCGTGCACGGAGGCGTCCGCGACGGGCTGGATCGCGATCGTCGAGGGCTCGGCGACCGCGACGGACAGCGGGCCGGCGAAGACGCCGCCCGGCTGCCCGGACAGGCCGGCGGCCTGAGCGCCGGCCGGCGACGGCATCGCGAGCGCCAAGAGAACCGCGAAGGCCGGAGCGAAGCCGCGGAGGCCCCCTGATCGATGAGCGTGGCGCGCCGCGGGCATCTCGCACCGGCGATTCCGGGCCAGACCGGTCATGTCCCGATCCGCGAGGCCGGAACCGGAGTCTTCGAGTTTCCCGGCGTTCGTGCCGGCGTGTCAAGGGCCGATCGCGGTCGCCGGCCGCACGCCCGACTGCGGCCGGCGCGCGGTCAGGCCGCGCGCAGCTCCCGCTCGGCGAGCAGCCAGTTCGCGACCGGGTCGCCACCGCGCTCCTGCGCGAGGAAGTAGGCGCGCCGGGCGATGTCCTCGTGCGCGACCGCGCGGGGTTCCGGCGCCGCGGGCGCCGCGAGCCGGTCACGCCACGCGGGGACGCCGCCGTTCCGCTGCATCGCCGTCCACAGGCCGCCCAAGCCGCGGTCGATCAGCTCCGCGCGCTTCGGGAAGCGCCCGAGCGTCGCGACGACCGCCGTGAGCTCGGCCTCGATCGTCGCTTCGGTCCAGGTGCGTCGTTTCATGCGGACAACGTATAGGGACGCCGTCGGACGGCGTCGCGCACGGGCCCGGAGGATGCGGCGGATCGTCGCCCCGCACGAACGTGCAGGGAACGTCCGGCGGTGGGCGAAGCACCACCGCGATGGAAGCCACGCGCAGGCTCGTCAAGAGCCCACCCGAGCTGTGGGCCGAGCTGTCGGACGCCGCCGCCCTCGCCCGCCACCTCGGCGAGTTCGGCGACATCCGGATCACCCGCACGGAACCGGAGTCCGTCGTGGAATGGGAGGGCGACCGGGCGACCGGGTCCGTGCGGCTCGAGCCGTCGGGCTGGGGCACGCGCGTGACGTTCATCGCGGAGCCGGTCACGGGCACGGCGCAGCGGGCGGACGGCGAGGGCCGGACGCCCGGCGCCACGGCCGGCGAGCACGAGCCCGAGCCGCTGCCCCCCGCGGGGG
>DATMVH010000170.1:0-2799 GCA_035563395.1 Solirubrobacteraceae bacterium | reverse complement strand
CGCCTCGGCCTGGGCCGCCGCCTCCGCCTCCGCGCGGGCCTGAGCCTCGGCCTCCGCTCGCGCCCGCTCTTCCGCCTCGGCCTGCGCTTGCGCCTCCGCCTCGGCCTGCGCCGCCGCTTCAGCTTCGGCCTGCGCTTCGGCCTCCGCCCTGGCGCGGGCCTCCGCTTCCTCCTGGGCACGGGCTTCCTCTTCCGCACGCGCCTGCGCCTCGGCCTCGGCGCGGGCCCGCTCTTCCGCCTCGGCCTCCGCCTGGGCCTCGGCCTCGTCCTCCCCTTCGGCCTCGGTCTCCGCCTCGGCCTCCTCGGCCTGCGCGCCGTTGCCGTCGCCCTCGCCCTCGCCCGCGGCGGCCTCGACGTCCGCTTTGACGATCCGCCCGCCCGGGCCCGTGCCCTTGACCCCGGCGAGCTCCACGCCGAGCTCCTGCGCCATCCGCCGCGCGACGGGCGAGGCCTTCACGCGCCCGTTGCCGCCGGCCTCGGCCGCCTCGTCGGCCTCCGCGCGCTCGTCATCGCGCTCGTCCTCCTCGGCGGCGTCGCCCTCGTCCTCGGCCGTGGCGACCGGCTCGGCCTCGCGGTCGCCCTCCTCGGCCTCGTCCTGCTCGTCGTCGGCGCCGTCCTCGCGCGCGCTCCCGTCGCCGCGCTCGTCCTCCTCGGCCTCGCCGCTCTCCTCGGCCTCGCCGTCCTCCTCGCTCTCCTCGTCGGCGGGCGCCTCCTCCTCGTCGGACCCGCCCGCGCTCGCGCCCTCGCCGATCCGGCACATCGTCTCGCCGACGGCCAGCGTGTCGCCCTCCTGCGCGACGATCTCGAGCGTCCCGCCCTCGTCGGCCTCGTAGGTCATGTTGGCCTTGTCCGTCTCGATCTCGACGAGCTCCTCGCCCTTCTCGACCTCGTCCCCGTCGGACTTCAGCCACTTCAGGATCGTGCCCTCCTCCATCGAGTCGGACAGGCGGGGCATCGCGACGTCGGCCATGGCGCGGAATGTATCCGGCCGGACCGCCGGAGCGGCCGGCGTCAGCCCGTGGGCAGCCGCGCGACGCCGAACCAGAACGAGTGGATGGCCTGCACGAGGCGCGTGAAGTCGTCCAGGTCCAGCGGCTTGACGACGTAGCAGTTGACCCCGCGGTCGTAGCACGCCGCGATGTCGCGCGCCGACGACGACGTCGTCAGCATGATCACCGGCACGGCCCGCAGGTCGGGGTCCGTCTTGATCTCCTCGAGCACCTCCACGCCGTTCTTGCGCGGGAGGTTCAGGTCGAGGAGGACGAGATCCGGCCGGGGGGCCTCGCCGTGCTCGCCGTCGCCGCGCAGGAACGCGAGCGCCTCCTCGCCGTCCGGCACGGCGGTCAGCTCGACGGTCAGGCCGCCCTCGCGCAGCGCCTCGCGCGTCAGCCGCACGTCGCCCGGGTTGTCCTCGACCAGCAGGATGCGCGGGCTCACGGCGCCGCCTCGAGCGTGAAGGAGAAGCGGGCCCCGCCGTCCGGCCCGGGCTCCGCCCAGATCTGGCCGCCGTGGCGCTCCACGACCTTCTTGGCGATGGCGAGGCCGATGCCCGTGCCGGGATACTCGTCGCGCGAGTGCAGCCGCTGGAACATGCGGAAGATCCGATCCGCGTGCGCGGCGTCCAGGCCGATCCCGTTGTCGTCGACGGTGAAGCGCCAGCGGGCGCCGTCGCGGACCGCGGACACGGACACCTCCGGCACCCGGTCGCCGGGCACGAACTTCACCGCGTTGCCGATCAGGTTCTGGAAGAGCTGGCCGAGCTGCCGCGCGTCGCCCATCACGTCCGGAAGCTCCCCGAGATGGACGACGGCATCGCGTCCCTCGTGCCCGCGAAGGTCGTCGACTACGCGCCGCGCGACGTCCGCGGTGCTCACGCGCTCGAGCGGCCGGTCGACCCGCCCCGCGCGGGAGTAGGTGAGCAGGTCGTCGATCAGCAGGCGCATGCGCGCGGCGCCGTCGACGGCGAAGTCGATGAACTCGTCGGCGTCCCCGTCGAGCCGGCCGTGGTAGCGACGGCGCAGGAGCTGCAGATAGGAGGCGACCATGCGCAGCGGCTCGGACAGGTCGTGGGAGGCGACGTAGGCGAACTGCTCCAGCTCGGCGTTGGAGCGCTCCAGGTCGCGGGCGCGCGCCTCCAGCGCCCGCTCGGCCCGTCGCCGCGCGGTCACGTCGCGCGAGAGCGCCATGCCGCCGATGATGTGCCCGCCCGCGTCGCGCAACGGGACGGTCTGCACCCAGTAGACGGTCCCGTCGCCGAGCTCGAGGTCGAAGGAGCGCGTCTCGCCGCCCAGCGCGGCGCGGTACTCGCGCTCGAGCCGCTCGAGCATCGCGCCGCCGACGATCTCGCCGAGGAGGCGGCCCTCCATCGCGGCGGGGTCGTAGCCGTGGCTGCGCAGGTGGTCGCCCTCGACGAGCAGCAGCCGGAGGTCGTCGTCGAAGAGGATGATCGACGAGTCCGGCATGTGCGCGAGCAGCGTCTTGTAGCGCGTCTGGGAGAACGTGAGGGCCTCGATGATGCGCCGGCGGTCCGTGACGTCCTCGACGTGCACGACGAAGTGCAGCGGCGTCCCGTCGGTGTCGCGGACGAGCGAGAGGTTGAGGCGGGCGATGATCGGGCTGCCGTCCGCCGTGGCGAGGCGCCGCTCGGTGGCCAGCCGCTTCGTCCGCCCGGCGAGCAGCGCCTCGACCGCCGCGCGGTCGGCGTCGCGCTCCTCCGGGTGGAGGAGGTCTTCGAGCGCGCGGCCCCGGAGCTCGCGCTCCGGGCGGCCGACGAGCTCGCAGAGGGCGCGGTTCGCGCGCA
>DATMVH010000169.1:0-2250 GCA_035563395.1 Solirubrobacteraceae bacterium | reverse complement strand
CCGCCGCGCCCGTCGTCGGCGACCTCCACGACCAGCCGCCCGCCCGCGAGCCGGACGTCGACGGTGACGTGGGTCGCGTCGGCGTGCTTGGCGACGTTGGCGATCGCCTCGGAGACGGCGAAGTAGGCCGCGATCTCGATCGAGCCGGGGAGCCGGGCGCCGAGCGCGGCGGTGACGGTCACCGGCACGGGCGCGCGCGCGGCGAGCGAGTGGAGCGCCGCCTCGAGGCCGCGCTGCGTCAGCACGGCCGGGTGGATGCCGCGGGCGAGATCGCGCAGCTCGTCGATGCCGGATGCGAGCTCGCCGATCGCCGCGTCGAGCATCGCCGCGATCTCGCTGCCGGGCGGCGCCTTGGCCTGCGCGAGCCGCAGCCGCAGCGCCGTCGCGACGAAGCGGCTCTGTGCACCGTCGTGCAGGTCGCGCTCGAGGCGCTCGCGCTCGGCGTCCGCGGCCGCGACCAGGCGGGCCCGGGAGCGCCGCAGCTCGCGCGTCTGCTCCTGCAGCTCCGAGCGCAGCCGCTCGTTCTCGACCACCAGCGCGAGCGCGTCGGACGCGGGCGCCCACGGGCCCGCGCCGCCGTCGACGGCGCGCATCGGAACGCCGGTCACGAACGCGGCCTCGGGTACGGCGACGGCGGTATGGGTCTCGAGCGGCATGTCGGTCTCCCTGTTCTCCGTTCCCCTCGCCGGCTTAGACGGCGGGCGCACACAGAACTCATCGCACGCGGGCGCCGACCGGATCAGTCGCGATGAGTTCCGGTCGCCCGTCCGGTCTGAGGGGGTGAGACCATGCCCGTGGGAGGGATCGCCGATGGCGCTGTGTACGGGAGTCACGCCAACGAGTCGCGGGAGGCCGCGATGCCCGTCGTGAAGCTCCGGGGGCCGCTGAAGCGGCTCGCGGGCGGGCGCGGGGACCACCGCGTCGAGGGCGCCACCGTGCGCGAGGCGCTGGCCGCGCTCGAGGCCGCGGAGCCCGCCTTGGCCGGCTGGATCCTGGACGAGCGCGCCTGCGTGCGCCGGCACATCAACGTGTTCGTGGACGGTGAATACGGGCGGGAGGACACGCCGGTGGGCGACGAGGCCCGCCTGGACGTCCTTCCGGCCATCTCGGGAGGAGAGCGATGACGGAGCTGCTCGTGGGGACGAAGAAGGGCCTGTTCGTGCTCGAGGGCGAGCCCGGACCGCCGTTCGAGCTCACGGCGCGGGCCTTCGCCGGGGAGCCGGTCGAGTACGCCATGCGCGACGCGCGCAGCGGCCGCGTGCTCGCTTCGGTGACGTCGGCGTTCTACGGCCCGAAGATCTTCCACGCGGAGGACCCCGCTGGGGAGTGGCAGCAGGCGGAGGGCATCGCGCTGCCCGAGGGCGGCGACTCGGCGCTCGAGCGGATCTGGGTCGTCGTTCCCGGCGAGGCCGACGGGCTGCTCTACGCTGGCGGCGACCCCGGCGTCCTCTTCGAGAGCCGCGACGGCGGGCTGACCTGGGAGCTCAACCGGACGCTCTGGGAGCACCCGACGCGCCCGCGGTGGCAGCCCGGCGGCGGCGGCCTCTGCCTGCACTCGATCGTCCCGTGGCCCGGGGACCCGGACCGCTTCGCGCTCGGCATCTCCGCCGTCGGCGTGTGGCTGACCGACGACGGCGGGCGGACGTGGCGCCACGGCAACGAGGGCATCGTCGGCCGCTACCTCCCGGAAGAGGCGCGCGAGGGGACGATGGACCTCTGCATCCACAACATGCACCGCGCCCGGCGCCGGCCGGAGCGGCTGTTCATGCAGTTCCACGGCGGCGTCTACCGCTCCGACGACGGCGGCCAGTCGTGGACGGACATCGCCGCCGGGCTGCCGTCGGACTTCGGCTTCCCGATGGCGCTCGACCCCGCGGACCCCGATTCCGCCTACGTCATCCCGCTCACCGCGGACATGGACCGCGTCACGCCCGACGGGCGGGTGCGGGTGTACGAGACGCGCGACGGGGGCGAGACCTGGACCCCGCGCGGCGACGGCCTCCCGCAGGAGGACGCCTACCTGACCGTGCTGCGGCAGGCCTTCGGCACCCGCGGCGAGGGCGAGTCGCTCGAGCTCTACTTCGGCGCCACGTCCGGCGACGTCTTCGCGTCCGGCGACGCCGGGTCGACGTGGTCGGCGGCGGCCACGCACCTGCCGCCCGTGTTCTCCGTCCGCGCGGGGTCGTAGCGGCGATGTCGCTCGCGCTCGTGGAGTCCTGGCACGCCGCGCTCGCCGCCGGCGACGCCGAC
>DATMVH010000168.1:0-2374 GCA_035563395.1 Solirubrobacteraceae bacterium | reverse complement strand
CCGGTGCGGGGCAACCGGGGCGCGGCCGTCAGCGGGCGACCACGGCGGCGGCGCCCGCCGGGCGAGCCCGCGCCGGTGCCGTCAGTACTCGCGCGACGCGCGGTACACGGTGACGAACCCGTAGGCCGCGGCACCGAGCAGCGCGAGCCAGATCAGCACGCCGATGCCGCCCTCGTTCCACAGGCGGCTCGTCGCGACGAGCGCGAAGGCGGCGAGGACGCCCGAGGCGTAGAGCAGCGCGCGGACGCGATCCTCGAGCATGAAGAGCGACGAGCGGTGCTCCATGTAGAGGCGGTAGCCGAAGAAGACGAGCCCGCCCGCGAACAGGAGCCCGAGCACGTTGTTGAGCACGTCCGCCGCGGTGCCGCCGCCCGGGAGCTTCCAGATGGCGACCGCCAGCAGGACGACGATGGCGGCGTTGCGCAGATGCTTGTTCCGGTCGGGACCCACGCCCGCAACGATAGCTCGCGCGCGACGGCCGGCGGCGAGATCAGCGCCGGCGTCAGCCGCCGGCGTCAGGCGCCGGCCGGCACGGGCTCGGCAGGCGCCCGCTCCGCTTCGGCGGGGGCGGGCTCGGGCGGCGCCGGCGCACCCGGCGCGGCCGCAGCCGCGATCGCAGCCGGCTCCGCGGCCGCAACGCCGTCCGCCTGCGCGTCCTCGCCCGCCGGCTGCGCCGCGAAGCGGTAGCCGATGCCGAAGTGCGTGTGGATGTACCGCCACCCCGGGGACACCTTCTCCAGCTTCTGGCGCAGCTTGCGGACGAAGACGTCGACCGACCGGTCGCCGTGCACCATCGCGTAGCCCCAGACCCGCTGGTAGATCTCCTCGCGCTGGAGCACCTGGCCCTCCGCGCCGGCGAGCAGCTGGATCAGCTCGAACTCCCGCCGTGTGAGGTCGGCGCTCGCGCCGCGCACGAAGGCCTGGAACTGGTCCGCGCGGATCTCCACCTCGCCGACGACGACCGGCTCGTCCTCCACGCGCGCCTCGGCCCGCCGGCGGCGGCGCACGACCGCCTCGACGCGGGCGATCAGCTCCTCGGGATGGCAGGGCTTCGTGACCCAGTCGTCGGCGCCCATCCGCAGGCCGCGGACGCGCTGCGCCACGGACGAGCGGCCGGTGCACACCACGACGCCGAGGCCCGGCAGGCGGTCGCAGACCCGCTCGAGGTAGGACCAGCCCTGTGGGCCGAGGACCGCGAGGTCGATCACGATCGCGTTGAGCCGCATGGCGACGAGCGCCTCGACCTTGACGGGGCTGGCGAGCACGCGGTGCTGCCAGCCGGCGGCTTCGAGGCGCTTGCCCAGCACCTGGAGGAACCCGGTGTCGGAGTCCACGACGGCGAGGCGCACCGCGGACGGTGCCACGGCTCCGCGCCGGTCGAGCGACCCGGTGGCGGGATGATGATCTGTCATCTCGGCGCGGAGACTAGGCCAGCGACACGACGAGAGCGGTCAGACTGCGCCCGCCGGTAACACGATGGTCACATGCTGGCACGAGAGTCCGCGTCCTGCAGCGAAAGCGCTACCTGTGAGACGCGTCACTGAACTCGCGGAAGAGTCCCGTGACGACGAAGGCGACCTGCTCGCCGACGTCGACCGCGTTGTCGCCGATCCGCTCGAGCGCGCGCGCGACGAGCATCATCGTCATCGCCCATTCGCGCCGGTCCGGGTCCGTGCCGATCTCCACGGCGCGATGGAAGCAGTCGCGGTTGAGCCGGTTGATCTCCTCGTCCTGTCGCACGAGGTCCTCGGCGAGCCCGACGTCGCGCAGCTGGAACGCCTGCTTGGACTGCTCCACCTCCGAGCGCGCGAGCCGGCCCATGCGGGTCACCGTGCCGAGGATCTCGTCGTCCACGGGCGGCTCGTAGCCGGTGATGGGCAGGAGCTTCGCGATGTTGACGCACTGGTCGCCCATCCGCTCCGCGTGCTTGATCACGTGGAGCAGCGCGGCGACGACCCGCAGGTCGCTCGCCACCGGCGCCTGCAGGGCGAGCAGGGAGAGGATCCCCTGGTGGACCTCCAGGTAGCGGCCGTCGATCCGGTCGTCGTCCTGGATCACGATCGAGGCGAGCTCGATGTCGCGGTGGTGCAGCGCCTCGAGCGTCCGGTCGAGCGTCGTGACGACGAGGTCGAGCGCCCCCAGCGCCTGCTGCTCGAGCCGGGCGAGCTCGTCGCGGAAGTGGACGCGGTGGGCCGACGCCGCCATCTCGTCAGCCGAACTTGCCCGTGACGTAGTCCTCCGTGCGGGAGTCGTCCGGGTTCGTGAAGATCTTGTCCGTCGGGCCGTACTCGACGACGGCCCCCGTCCGGCTGCGCCCCTCGTCGTGGAGCTCGACGGTGAAGAACGCCGTCATGTCCGACACGCGCGCGGCCTG
>DATMVH010000167.1:0-4034 GCA_035563395.1 Solirubrobacteraceae bacterium | reverse complement strand
GACAGCGCCGCCCAGCGCGCGGTCAGGCCGGCCACCTGCGCGGCGCCGTTCGCGAGCGCAGAGCGGCGGCCGCGACGCCGGACCATCCACGCGTAGTCCTCGCGCAGCATCCGGCGGCTCCGCGCCTCGTCATCGCCGAAGGCCTTCTCCGCCGCCACGCTGAGCATGTGCCGCACACGCGCGCCGGGCTCGTAGCGCACGCGCCAGCCGGCCTGCCGGGCGCGCCAGCACAGGTCGAGGTCCTCGGCGTACATCCACTGCTCCTCGTCGAAGCCGCCCAGGACGTCGAAGACCTCCCGGCGGATGAGAAGGAACGCGCCCGTGACCCAGTCGACGACCGCGGGGCGGTCCGGTTGCCAGTAGCCGCTCAGATACGCGCGCTCGCCGAGCCGGCGACTCAGGCGGTGGATGGACAGGTGGATCAGCAGCGCGTCAAGCGCGCGGGGATACGGCTGTACCCCGGGCTGCGTCGACCCGTCGGGGAGGATCAGCCGCGGCCCGATCACGCCCGCTCCGCGGTCGGCGTCCCCGGCCGCGAGCAGGGCGCTCAGCGCTCCCGGCTCGAGCTCGAGGTCGGCGTTTGCGGCCACCACCCACGGGGTCGCGGTTTCCCGTGCGACGCGGTTGACCGCCGGGCCGTAGCCGAGGTTGCGCTCGGCTTCGAGCAGGCGTACCCAGCCGTAGCGCTCGCGCACCATCTCCTGGGACCCGTCGCTCGAGCCGTTGTCCACCACCCACACCTCGGCGAGCCCGGCGTCCGCGTCGGCGCGCATCGAATCGAGGCACGCAGCGAGCAGGTCGCGCGTGTTCCATGACACCACTGCGATGGCGACGGCGGGGGGCACGGGCGGCGTCACGTTAGCCGGCACCCACGCGCTGGGTCTGGAGTGACTGGCCGTTCGGACAGGCAGGCGCGTTCATCGCCGTTGCTATCTTCGCCGCCGTGCCGAGTGGTCCAGCAGGAAGCCTCAAGCTGCTGCTCGTCGTCCACAGCATCAACGTGCGCGGGGGGATGGAAGTCCAACTCGCACACCTGGCGGCCGGGCTCGCCGCTGCCGGACACGAGGTGCGACTCGTCAGCATCAGCAGCACGGAGGACCCGTCGGAGCGCCTCAAGGGACCCGACATGGATCCACGCGTTCAGATCGTCCATCTCGGGGCGAGGACGCGCTGGGCGAAAGTCGCCGCGTTGCGCCGCCTGGCCCGGCTCGCCCGCAGCAGCGACATCGTGCACTGCACCGGCTGGGACGCGAGCCTCTGGGGTCGTCTCGCGGCGATCGCGGCGCGCCGCCCGGCGATCATGGCCGAGCACACGCCGGGGCGCGCGCACCAGTGGTCGTCCGGGGGCGCGCCGCGCAAGCGGCTCATCGCGGCGCACAACCGCGCCCTCGACCCATTCACGGCGGCGACGGTGATCTGCGCGGAGTGGCACCGGGAGCTCATGCGCAGCGAGGGCGTGGCCGCCCGCAAGACGATCCTGATCCCCAACGGCGTTCCCGTCGCCGAGCTCCGGCGGCGCGCCGGCGCAAACCCGACGCGCGCCGACCTGGGCATCCCCGGCAGCGCGAAGGTCATCGCGCACGTGGCCCGGTTCGTTGCGCAGAAGCGCCAGGACTTCGCGCTCGAGACGACGGCGCGGCTCCGGGAGACGCTGGGGGACGTGCGGGTCGTGTTCGCCGGGGCAGGTCCGGAGCTCGAGCGCGTCCGGGCGCTCGCGGACGAGCGTGGCGCCGACTGGGCGGTCTTCCTCGGCCGCCACGAGAACCCGGCCGGCATCTTCGGGCTGGCGGATCTGGCCGTGTTGCCCTCGGCGGGCGAGGCGCTTCCCATGGCGGTCCTCGAGGCGATCGCGGTGGGCACGCCGATGGTCGCGACGGATGTCGGCGACGTCGGGACCGTGCTGGAGGACACCGGCGCCGGCCTCGTCGTGCCGCCGGACGACCCGGAGGCGTTCTACCGCGCGTGCCACGACGTGCTGAGCGATGCGGCGCTGCGCGAGCGGCTCCAGGTGGCCGCGCTGAGCGCCGGGCCGGATCTGGACGCGGATACGATGGTCGAGCGCTACGAGCGCGTCTTCGCCGCCGTGCTCACGCCGAACGGCTCAGAGCCGCTCCGCGTCTGACGGCGCCCGCGGCCCTGGGGCGAGCAGGCGGGCCGGCGCCCGGGTGGGTCGTTGCCTCGCCGTACGATGGTCGGAGTTCCAAGGACGGAAGAGATGCTGCTGAAGAATGAGCCGAAGAAGGCGCGACGGATCCGCGTCGCGCAGGTCGGGCCCGCGCGGGCGTCGCGTGGCGGGATGGGCGCAGTGACGCGCGACCTCGCCGCCTCGCCCCTCGCGCAGCGCTTCGACTTCGAGTTCGTCGATTCGTGGCGCGAGGACACGCGCGGCGCTCGCCGGCTGCTGGTCTTCCTCGCGTCGCTCGCCCGCCTCGCCGCGTGGTCGCTGCGCCGGGGCGCGGGAGTCGTGCACGTCCACACCGCGGTCCGCGGCAGCTGGTATCGCAAGGCGGTCGTCGTCGTGGTGGCCAAGGCGCTCGGGCAGCGCGCCGTGCTGCAGGTCCACTCCGGCGAAGGCGACATCACGGACTTCTGGGCGCGGCTCGACCCCGCCCGACGGGCGCTGATCAGCTGGGCGTTCCGGCGCGCCGACCGCGTGACGAGCGTCTCCGAAGCCGGCGCGGCGGCGCTCCGCCGGCTCGTCGGCGTCGAGCGCGTCCTCGTGGTGCGCAACGCCGCCCCGGCGGCCTCCGCGGACGGGGCCGATCCCGTGGCCACGCGCCCCGGCGACGTGGAGGTCCTCTATCTCGGCGGATTCGCGAACCGCGCGAAGGGCGGGCAGGTGCTGGTGGAGGCGCTGCCGGAGATCGCGCGCCGCGTCGGGGACGTCCGCGTCGTCCTCGCCGGGCCGGGGGAGCCGCCGGCGGCGGCCGTCCCGGTGATCGACGGCGTGGCCGGCGCGCACTGGCGCGGCTGGCTCGACGAGGACGCGAAGGCGGCCGCGCTCGCGGCGGCGGACGTCGTCGTGTTCCCCTCGATCTCCGAGGGCCTGCCGGTGGCCCTGCTCGAGGCGATGGCGGCGGGCCGCTGCATCGTCGCGGCGCGCACGGGCGGGATGCCGGAGATCCTCACGGACGACGTCGACGCGGTCCTCGTGCCGGCCGCGGACCCCGATGCGCTCGCCGACGCGGTCGCGGCCGTGGCCGACGATCCCGCCCGCAGGGCGAGGCTCTCGCGCGGCGCGCTCGCGCGCGCGGCGCGCCTGAACCGCGACGAGGTCTACCGGCCGCTGGAGCAGATCTACGTCGAGCTCGCCTCGCGGGCGCGCCGCGCGGGCGGCGCCGGACCGGGCGCCGGCGAGCGAAACGGATCGGGCGACACCGGGACCAGCCGGAACGGGCACGCCCGTGGGGTCGCGGCTCGTCCCGAACGCGGCGATGGCGAAGGGCTTCCCGGTCGCGGCTCACCGTCCGCGGACACGCCGCATCGGCGGCGCGCGTTGCTCGTGTGCTCACCGGGCGGCCACCTCCAGCAGATGCTGGCGCTGCGCCCGGCGTGGCAGGAGTTCGACGTCTCGTGGGCGACGCTCACGGGCTACGACGCCGAACACATCCTAGCCGGCGAGGACGTCGCGATCGCCCACGGCCCGACGAACCGCAGCGTGCTGAAGCTGCTGCGGAACCTCGTGTTCGCGGACCGGCTGATCCGCGCGCGCCGGCCTGACGTGATCCTCTCGACGGGCGCCGGCCTCGCCGTGCCGATGTTCCTTCTCGGCCGGTTCCACGGTGTGCGGCTCGTGTACGTGGAGAGCCTCACGCGCACGCAGGGTCTGTCCTTGAGCGGCCGCCTCGTCGCGCCGCTCGCGCACGAGCTGTTCGTCCAGTGGCCGACGGCCGTCGAACGCGGCGCGCGCTACGCCGGCGGCAACATCCTCACCGAAGGCGCCGCGCAGCCCGCCGCCGGCGGGACCGCCGTCGAGGCGACCGCGTAGACGCGCGGCGCCGGCGGCGGCCGCGTGCCCCGGGTCGGCGCGGCGG
>DATMVH010000166.1:0-3561 GCA_035563395.1 Solirubrobacteraceae bacterium | reverse complement strand
GGCGAGTTCGCCCGCACGCCGCGCTACCAGGGCGCGGGCAGCTCGCAGGTGAACCCGACGCGAGTCGACGTCGCGCTCGACGAGCTCCGTGCGGCCGTGCCCGACGGGGTGGAGGTCGCCTTCGCCGCGGGCTTCGGCATCGGCACGACCGAGTCCGACGCGGCGCTGGCCGACGAGGCCGTGGCCCTCGCCGGCCGCGCGAGCACCGTGCTCGTGTTCCTCGGCCTTCCCGCCGCGGACGAGTCCGAGGGCTTCGACCGCACGCACATCGACCTGCCGGCGAGCCAGACCGCGCTGCTGCCGCGGCTCGCGGAGGCCGGCCCGCGCCTCGTCGTGGTGCTTTCCAACGGCTCCGTCGTGCGGCTGTCGGACTGGGAGGCGCACGCCGGCGCGATCCTCGAGTGCTGGCTGTCCGGGCAGGCCGCCGGCGGCGCGATCGCCGACGTGCTGCTCGGCGCGGCCAACCCGTCCGGCCGGCTCGCGGAGACGCTGCCGCTGCGGCTCGAGGACAACCCGTCCCACCTCAACTTCCCCGGCGAGGAGGGGCACGTCCGCTACG
Source organism: Solirubrobacteraceae bacterium (assembly GCA_035563395.1). GTDB lineage: Bacteria > Actinomycetota > Thermoleophilia > Solirubrobacterales > Solirubrobacteraceae > DASQMT01. Next base: position 3,002 of record DATMVH010000166.1, on the reverse strand, counting down.
GCGAGGGGGTCTTCGTCGGCTATCGCGGCTACGACGCGCTCGACCGCGACGTCTCCTACCCCTTCGGTCACGGCCTGTCGTACACGACGTTCGAGTACGCCGGCCTCGAGGCGACCGTCGGCGGCCGGGTCGAGGACGGCGACCTCGGGGTGGAGGTCACGTGCCGGATCACGAACACGGGGGAGCGCCGCGGCAAGGAGGTCGTGCAGCTCTACGTCGGCGACCCGGCGGCGTCCGTCGCGCGGCCGCCGCGCGAGCTCAAGGGCTTCGCGAAGCTCGAGCTCGATCCCGGCGAGACCGGCACGGCGACCTTCCGGCTCGGCGCCCGCGACCTGTCGTACTGGTCGGCCGCCGCCGGCGGCTGGGTGCTCGAGCCCGGCGAGTTCGTCCTGGCGGTCGGCGCCTCCTCGCGCGACCTGCGGCTCGCGGAGACGGTGGAGGTCGCCGGGCCGCCGGTGCGGGCGAAGCTCGGGCCCATGGCGACCCTGCAGGAGTGGGTCGCCGACCCCGTCGGCGGCCCGCTGATCCGGGAGGCCGTGGGCACCGACGAGCAGGGCCGGCCGCGCGGCATCCTCGGCAACGAGGAGCTCATCGCCATCATCGGCAACTTCCCGGTCAGCTCGCTCGCCGCCTTCCCGGGCCTCGGCATCACGCACGAGATCGTCGACGAGCTCCTCAGGCGGCTGCCCGCCCGGCGGTGACGTTCGGCTCGGCGTGCGTCAGCGCCCGAAGGAGCTCGGGAGCGCGCACGCGAAGCCGCTCGCCGCCGCGATGGACGGCGGCGCGGCGCCGAAGGTGACCGGGCGCATCGACGCGCTCGCCGGCGGCACCGCCACGACGGCGTCGTACCGGTACGGGAGCTGCTCCGCGCCCGTCAGCCGGGCGAGCGGATACCGGCGGCCGCCGCGATACCACGCGCCCTCCTCCCGGGTGAGCGGCTGGAACACCGCGTCGGCGCCCTGGAGCGGCGGCTCGCCGTCGTGCGACCGCTCCCACGTGTACCACCACCGGTCCATCTCCGTGTGCAGCATCCAGAACGCGGGATCGACGGCCAGCTCGTTGAAGTAGGTCACGGTGCCGCGGACGTCCGGGTTCGCCGGATCGAGGCCGCCCGCCCACAGGTGCAGCACGATGTGCGGCGGGAACCGGAAGGCGGCGTAGACCGCTTCCACCGCGGCGATGAGCTCCTGGTCGGGCGCGTCGCGCACCGCCTCCGAGGTGGCCAGGTACCCCACCGCGAGCAACGCGTTGAAGGCTGCGAGCTGCGACGCGGGGTCGCGCGGGTAGTTCGGGTCCGTCGCGGCGATCACCGTCTGCACGGCCGTGTTGCCCGGCAGCTTGACGGCGAGCGTCGCCAAGCCCTGCCGCGCGCCTGGGAACGCCTCGGGCACGGGCTCCGTGGCGACGTCGACGCCGTTGTAGAAGCTCGCGAAGTCGCCGCCCGAGAGGATCCGCCCGATCTGATCGGCCTGCGGCAGGCGGTCGAACACGAGGTTGCCGCCCGGCCAGCGGCCGAAGCGCACCCGATAGCGGGACCCCACCGGCTTGCCGTACGCGGCGTGTCCGGGAGGAACGCCCTCTGCGGCGAGCGCCGTCCCGCCCCGGGGCCGGAAGGCGCGCACCCAACGGGGCAGGTCCTGATCGCCGCTCGCGTTCCAGTACGGGATGAACAGGCGCGCCGCCTCGCGCGGGCTGCGGCCCTCGGCGCGGTTGCGCTCGCGCAGGGCGGCGCGGAGCATCCGCTCGGCCTCGATGATGAACGCGCGGTGCCACGGCAGCAGCCGGTGCCCCCAGACCGCCGACTCGCCGGGAGTGACGGCCGGCGGCGCCCCGGAGAGCAGGTCCACGCCGTGATGCCGGTTGCGCATCCGGTCGAAGTGCTCGGCGCTGAAGACGTCGAGGTAGCCCTCTCGCACCGCGTAGGAGAACGCGCGGCGGAAGCGATCCACCTCCGTGCGGGTCATCTCCGAGGCGCTCTTGCGGGCGACGGGCGCGGGCTGCGCGGCGGCGGGCTCGGCCGTCGCGGCCGCGACGACCGCGGCACCGACGACGCACAGCACGGCCAGCGGCCCTCGCAGCGATTCGGGTCGGCGTCCCATCTCAGCTCCTTCGCTCGCAGCCGGACGGCCGGCGGACCCTACGCCCGGGGCCCGCCGATGTCAAAAAACCAACCGAGAGCGGGTCGTGCGGTGCGAGGACCGCGGCCGAGGAGCGATGAGTTCCGGCGCGCGCGCCGGTCTTCCGGGCATGAGCGATTCCACGCAGTCCCCCACGACCGTCACGAACATCGGCGTGACGATGTTCACCGTCTCCGACCAGACGCCGCGCTGGCGTTCTACACGGAGAAGCTCGGCTTCGAGGTGCGGTCCGACACGCCCTACGGCGAGAACGGCGAGGCGCGGTGGCTCGAGGTCGCGCCGCCCGGTTCCCGCGCGCGGCTGTCGCTGAACCCGCCGATGATGAGCCAGCCGGGCGGCGGCTCGATCGGCGTCGAGACGCCCGACGTCCGCGCCGAGCACGCGCGGCTGAAGGCGATCGGCGGCATCGACGTCGACGACGAACCCATGCAGCCGCCCGGCGCGCCCCAGATGTTCGGCGTGCGCGATCCGGACGGCAACCACATCTGGGTGGTGGAGACGCCGCCCGAGTCCTAGCCGCACGGACATCGCGCCGCCCGCGTCCGCGGCGTGCCACGATGACGGCATGACGGGTCTGCGACGCGTCATGCCGGCAGCCGGGCGGGCGGCGCGATGATCGTCCTGGTGGCGGGCGCCGGCGGCCGGCTGGGGCTGCTCGTCGTCGCGCTGCTGCGCGGCCGCGGCCATGCGGTCCGCGGGCTCGTCCGGACGGACGCGGCGCGCGGACCGCTGGAGGAGCTCGGCGCCGTGCCGCTGGTCGGCGATCTGCGCGGCGACGTCGAGTGGGCGGCGGAGGGCTGCGACGCGGCGGTCTTCGCGGCGGCCGCCCGCGACCGGGCGTCGCTGGGCGCGGTCGACGCCGCC
>DATMVH010000165.1:0-3962 GCA_035563395.1 Solirubrobacteraceae bacterium | reverse complement strand
GGCGACCGGCTCGAGCCGCACCGGCCCCCCGGCGAGCGGCTCGACGCTCCGGGCGGCCGCGCCGCCGGCCAGCACGGTGACGCGCTCCGGCCCGTGCCCGCGCGCGAATTCGGCCAGCAGCCCGCGGACGTAGGTCTCCGTCCCGCCCATGCGGCCCGGGGCGAGCGTGAGCAGGCTGAAGGCGACGTGCAGGGCGCGCAGCCTACGCTGTCGCGGTGAGGCTCACGGTCATCACGCCCTGCCTGAACGCGGCGCGCACGCTGCCCGCCACGCTCGCGAGCGTGCGCGCGCAGGACCACGGCGACGTCGAGCACCTCGTCGTCGACGGCGGCTCCACGGACGGGACAGTCGACATCCTCCGCCGGGCCGAGGGCATCCGCTGGATCTCCGAGCCCGACCGCGGCCTCGCCCACGCGCTCAACAAGGGCATCGCGATGGCCACCGGCGAGGTCGTCGGCGAGCTGAACGCCGACGACGTGTACGAGCCGGGAGCGCTCGGCGCCGTCGCCGCGGCGTTCGCGGCGCGGCCCGACGCCATGTGGCTGACCGGCTTCTGCCGGATCGTCGACGGCGACGGCCGCGAGATCCGCAAGGGCGTGACGGCCTACAAGAACGCGCTGCTGCGCCGCTACTCGCTCGCCCTCTACCTCACGCACAACTTCGTCTCGGCGCCGGCGACGTTCTTCCGCCGCGCGGCGCTCGAGGAGGCCGGCGGCTTCGACGAGCGCTACCGCATCTCGGTCGACTACGACCTCCAGCTGCGCATCGCCCGCCGCCACGATCCGGTGATCCTCGAGCGGTACCTCGCCGCGTTCCGGATGGTCGAGGGGACGCTCTCCATGTCGGGCTTCCGCACGCAGTTCCGCGAGCACGCCGAGCAGGCGCGCCGCCACGGCGACGGCCATCGCGCGGCCGTCGCGCTCAACCAGGTCCTCAGCGCGGCGATCGTCGGCGTCTACGACGGGATGCGTCGCGTGCGCGCCGCGCGCGGGCGCACCGGCTGACGCGTCAGCCGGCGGGCCGGCGCCACACGACCGTGGCCTCGTGGAAGCCGAGGCTCGCGAACGCACGCCCGAGGGTGCGCCCGAAGGCCTGGTCGAGCGCGTTGAGCGTCGCGGCGAGCGCGGGCGACCGCTCGAGGTGGTGGTAGCGGTCGCCGCGGTGGAAGAGGCTGCGCACGAGCGCGAACCGCAGCGGCGACTCCTCGCCCGTCCAGCGCACGACCTCGCCGTGGCGCTCGAGCACCTCGCGCAGCGCCGCGGCGGGGACGTCGCCCTCGTGCGGGCTGACCCAGTCGTCGTTGTACCCGCGGCTGCGCAGCCGCCCGAGCACGCGGGGCTTGGCGACGACCTCGTGGAGGAGCAGGAAGCCGCCGGGGCGCACGACGCGGCAGGCCCGCTCGAGCGCGGCGCGCCAGTCCGAGAGATGGTGCAGGACGCCGAGGACGAGGACGAGATCGGCCACGCCGTCGCGGAGCGGCCACGTCACCGCATCGCACTGGATCGAGGCGACGCCCGGCCCGAGGAGCGACCGCCCGCGACGCAGCGCCGGCGGGGAGACGTCCGTCGCGACGTAGCGAAGACCGTCGCGGCCCGGCGGCAGGAGCCCCGCGACGGTCCGGCTCGTGCCCGCGCCCATCTCCGCCACGACGGGATGCGGCGGGAGGTGCGGGCGGACGTGGCGGAAGAGGCCGCGCTCGCGCGCGCGGCCGCGCAGGCCCGCGTGCGGCGAGTGCGGGTGGACGGCCTCGCGCTCGTGCCACGGGTTCCACCACCGCAGCTCGTCCTCGATCCAGCGCACGTGGCGGTCCTCGGCGTGCCGGTGCGCCTCGGGCGGCGGCTCGCGCAGGTGTGCGAGGCGGTCGGGCAGCAGCACGAGCACCCCGTCCTGCTCGGCGTACTCCCGACCGCAGGTCGTACAGCGCACGCCGGGGCCGGCCGCCTGCAGCGGCCCGCCGTCCTCCGGGCAGACGGCGACGTCGGGCAGCCAGGCGGGGACCTCGGACACGGCGCGCACTGTACGCGGGCCGCGACGCCGCGCGCACGAGCCTGCGCGAGGGTCACCGCCAGACCGCCTCGACCGACCGGATGAGCGCCTCGTTCTGCCGGCGGAAGCGCTCCTCGTACTCCGGGCGGACGACCGCCTCGACCGGCGTGATCTCCTGCTGCTCGCAGGCCAGCTCGGCGCGCGCGGCGGCGATCTCGTCGCGCTGCAGCGCCCGGAGCGCGGCACGGTCGTAGGGGCGCGGCGGCTCGCCCGCCGGCGGACCGGTGGCGAGCGGGCCGGGGACCGGGCCGACGATGCCCTCCATCTGCCGGAGGAAGTGCTCCTCGATCTCCTCGCCGGACTCGAAGCGGTACCCGGCGGCGGCGAGGCACTCCGCGAAGCGCTGCTCGGCCCGCACCATCCGCCGGTCGGCGCCGATCCGCTCGTCGAGGGCATCGAAGCGCGCGACGATGCGGGCGATCACCCGCCCGTCGCCGAACGCCGCCCGCGCCGCGCGGGCGGTGCAGCCGCCCAGCCGGCTGAGGTCGCCGCTGTCGACGGCGTCCACGAACGTGACGCCGGGGTGGTCGCCCCACAGCACCCGGTCGTATGCGCTGCGGTCGGCGGCGCTCAGGCCGGCGCGGATCCGGGCGTTGGGATCGACGTCCCGGGAGCTTCCGGTGCCCCAGAGCGTGCTGATCCCGTAGCCGAACTGCGCGACGAACTCCTCGTCGCTGAGGCGGGCGGCCTTCGAGACGGTCGTCTGCTGCGCGAACGGGTCGACCGGCACGTACTCGAAGCCGTTCTGCTGCATGCAGCGCTGGATGAGGCTCTCCACCCGGATCTGCTGCTCCATGATGCCGGCGGAGGAGAAGCCGAGCTGGTCCTCGAGCTCGGCGACCGGCGCCTTGGCGGCCGGAGAGCCGCGCTCACCCCGGTTCCCGTCGCCGGAGGGCTCGTCGCCTCCGCACGCCGCGAGCGCGAGCGCTGCGAGGAGCGCCCCTGGAATCGACCGAATCCATGCCGCCGACCACATCGTCGCCGGTCCTCCTTGCCTCGACCGAGCCGATCCTCCCACGACAGGCGGCTGCGGTCCAGCGGCCCGCCCGCCGGCCGTCAGCCGCGCCGCCGCCGGGCGGCGCGGTACGCCGCCACGGTCAGCTCGGCGCACCGCTCCCACGTGTAGCGCGCGGCGTGCGCGAGGCCGCGTGCGCGCCACGGCTCCGGGTCGGCGAGGACGCGCGTCGCCGCCTCCGCCAGCCCGGCGTGGTCGTCGGGGTCCACGAGCGGCGCCGCGTCGGCGAGCACCTCGGGAAGGCTGCCGGCGGTGGTCGCGACGACGGGCGTGCCGCAGGCCATGGCCTCGAGCGGCGGGAAGCCGAACCCCTCCGCGCGCGAGGGGAACAGCAGGCACGCGGCCCCGCGGTACAGCGCGACGAGCGCGTCGTCGTCCACCCGGCCGGCGAGCTCGATCCGGGCGGCCGCGGGCGAGGCGCGCAGGCGCGCGACGAGCGCCTCGTCGCGCCAGCCGCGCGCGCCCGCCACGACGAGGCGGTGCTCGAGGCCGCCGGCGTGGAGCCGCTCGAACGCGGCCAGCGCTCCTTCGAGGTTCTTGCGCGGCTGCAGCGTCCCGACTGCGAGCAGGTACGGCCCGGACATCCGCGGCGCCTCGCCCGGAGAGAAGCGCGGCGCGATGCCCCACGGCGTGACGTGGACCTCGTCCAGGCCGCGCAGGTGCGCCCGCAGGCGGTCGCGCGTGAACGCGGACGGGACGAGCACCGCGGCCGCGTGGCGCAGCGCGCGGGCGAGCGCCGTGCGGGCGTGGAGCACGTGCGCCCGCGTGAACCACTCGGGGTGGTCCCACAGGAGCGCGTCGCCGATCGCGACGACCACGGGCAGGCCGATCCGGCGCGGCGGGGCGAGCGGCATCGGGCAGTGCAGCACCTCGGCGCCGGCCGCCCGCGCGCGGGCGGGCA
>DATMVH010000164.1:0-8439 GCA_035563395.1 Solirubrobacteraceae bacterium | reverse complement strand
GCGAGCGCGACGGCGGCCGCGCCGAGGCGGTCCGGGTCGTCGCTCGCGCCCACGGCGGTCGCGGTCGCGGCGGGCAGCGGGTGGAGCCGGACCGCGACGCGGACGATCAGGCCGAGCGTGCCGCAGGAGCCGGTGAAGAGCTTGGCCAGGTCGTAGCCCGCGACGTTCTTGATCACCTTCCCGCCGGAGCGCGCGAGCGTGCCGTCCGAGAGCGCGACCGTCGTGCCCACGACCAGGTCGCGCACGCCGCCGTAGCGGTGGCGCAGCGGACCGGAGTCGTTCGCGGCCATGACGCCGCCGATCGTCGCGCCGGCGCCCGCGCCGAGCGCGGGGTCGAGAGCCAGCATCTGGCCCTCCGCGGCGAAGGCGGCCTGCGCCTCGGCGAGCGGGACCCCGGCCTCGAGCACGGCGGTGAAGTCGCCGACGTTGTGCTCGAGGATCCGGTTCAGGCCGCCCGTCTCGAGCTCGACCTCGGCGCCGTCGCCGCCCGGGCCCCACGGCTTGGTGCCGCCGCCGCGCGGGCGGACCGCGCGCCCCACCTCCGCGAGGGCACGGAGGACTTCGGCGGCCTCCTCGGGGGTCGACGGCCGCGCCACGTCAGAACCGCTCCGCCAGCCCGGCCGCCTCCAGCGGGTGCTGCCGGTAGACCCCGGGCACCTCGCCGCACAGGCGCGGCGTGGGCATCACCTTGCCGGGATTGGCGAGTCCGGCCGGGTCCCACGCGCAGCGCAGCCGCTGGAACGCGTCGAGGTCGTCCTCGCCGAACATCTTCGGCATGTGCTTCTTCTTGTCGATGCCGACGCCGTGCTCGCCGGTGATGGAGCCGCCTGCCTCCAGGCAGGCCTCGAGGATCCGCCCGGACAGCTCCTCCGCGCGCTCGGCCTCGCCCTCCTTGCGGCCGTCGAAGCACACGAGCGGGTGGAGATTGCCGTCGCCGGCGTGGAACACGTTGGCCACGAGCATCCCGTACTCCTCCGCCAGCGCGTCGATCGCCTCGAGCACCTCGGGAAGCTTCGTGCGCGGGATCACGCCGTCCTGCACGAAGTAGTTCGGCGACATGCGGCCCATCGCCGGGAACGCGGCCTTGCGCGTCTTCCAGAACAGCGCGCGCTCCACGTCGTCGCGCGCCACCCGCACGTCGTCGGAGCCGCAGCGCTCGCAGATCTCCACCACCTCGTCGAAGCGGGCCTCGCACTCGCGCTCGGCGCCGTCCAGCTCGACGAGGAGGGCGGCGCCGCGCCCGACGGGATAGCCGGCGTGCGCCATCTGCTCGCTCGCCTCGATCGCGCGCGCGTCCATCATCTCGATCGCGCCGGGGACCACGCCGGCCTGCACGATCGCGGACACCGCCTCGCCCGCGACCCGCGTCGAGTCGAAGAAGGCGACGAGCGTCTTGACCGTCTCCGGCGACGGGACGACGCGGAGCCACACCTTCGTGGCGATGCCGAGCGTGCCCTCCGAGCCGACGAACGCGCCGATCAGGTCGTAGCCGGGCGGGTCGAGCGCCTCGCCGCCGAGCGTGACGAGCTCGCCGTCCGGCAGCACCACCTCGAGCCCGCAGACGTAGTTCGTCGTGAAGCCGTACTTGAAGCAGTGCGCGCCGCCGGAGTTCTCCGCGACGTTGCCGCCGATCGTGCAGACGATCTGGGAGCTCGGGTCGGGCGGATAGAACAGCGCGGGCCCGACGGCCGCCGACACGGCCGTGTTCGTGACGCCCGGCTCCACGCAGATCCGCTGGTTCTCGAGGTCGACGTGGAGGATGCGCTTCAGGCGCGAGGTGACGATGAGGATGCCGTCCTCGACGGGCAGCGCCCCGCCCGACAGGCCGGAGCCCGCGCCGCGCGCGACCCACGGCACGCCGGCGCGCGCGCACGCCCGCACGCAGGCCTGCACCTCCTCGGCCGAGCCGGGCAGCACCGCGGCGCGCGGCGTCGAGGTGTACTGCAGCAGCCCGTCCGATTCGTACGTCCGCAACTGGTGCTCGTGCTCGTAGCACCACTTGTCGCCGACGATCCCGCGCAGCGTCCCGACGAGCGAGGTCAGCGCCGCAGGCGAGGCCTTGGCCCGGGGCTGCTCGGCGACCGCGGTCGGCCCTTCGGGCTCTGCTCCTAGACGACCATCCATGACAGCACCGCCGTGGATTGCAGGTAGACGAGGATGCACATGACGAGCAGCAGCGCGACGCTCCAGCCGAGCACGCGCCGGAACAGGTCTCCCTCCGGGCCGCCCCGGCCGACGGCCGCGGCCCCGATGGCGAGGTTCTGCGGCGGAATCGTCTTGCCGAGGACGCCGCCGGGGGAGTTCGCCGCCGCGAGCAGCGTCGGATCGAGCCCGGCCTCCTTGGCGGCGGACACCTGCAGCGCGCCGAGCAGCGAGTCGGAGCTCGTGTCGGAGCCCGTCACCGCGACGCCGAGCCAGCCGATGATGGACGACAGGAACGCCAGGCTGCCGCCCGCGCCGGCGATCCAGAGGCCGGTGGTGATCGTCTGGCCGGAGAGGTTCATGACGTAGGCGAGGGCGAGGACCGCCGCGACCGTCAGTGTCGCCCATTTCAGCTGGTCGAGCGTCTCCCCGTAGATCTTGACGGCGCGGCCCGGCGAGACGCGCCAGCACGATCATCGTGCTGACGCCCGAGATCAGCAGCAGCGTCCCGGCGGCGCTGAGCCGGTTGAAGTTGAACGTCGCCTGCGACGGCGCCTCGCCGTCCCCGTCGACCACGTCGAGACCGGGCCACCCGAACTCCGTGCCGGCGGACGCCAGCGCGTCCTTCACGAACCCCGATCCGGGCGACGGAGAAGACCGCGATGATGATTGAGGTACGGCGCGTAGGCCGCGGCGATCTCCCCGGGCGAGTCGCGGTGGTCGTCCTGCTTGCGGCGGACCTCGGCCTCGAGCGCGGGATCCGACGCGGCCGCGCCGGCGATCGCGGGGCGGGGCCGGCGCTCCGTGGCGCGAGCGGGCTCCGACGGCTGCCAGACCTGCAGCAGCCCGACGAGCGCCCCGATCGCCGGCAGCGAGGCGACGATGTCCGTGAGCTCCACCGAGATGAAGCCGGAGCACGCGAACTGGCCGACCGCGAACACGACGCCGCCGACGATCGCCGCCGGGCCACGCCTGGCGCAGGCCGCGCCCGCCGTCGACCATGCCGACGAGGATGAGCGGGACGAGCGCCACCGCGGCGGCCTTCATCGGCTGAAGCCGACGGCGATCAGCATGACGGCGGTGATGGCGACCGGCGTGCCGAACCCGGCCAGCGCCTCGAGCAGGGCGCCGAAGCAGAACGCGATGATGATGGCCTGCACCCGCCGGTCGTCCGAGAGCCGGCCGATGCAGCGCCGCAGCGCCGCGAAGTGCCCGGTGGCGACGGTCATGTTGTAGACCCAGATCGCGTTCCCGACGATCCACCTGATCGGGAGCGCGGCCAGCGCCGCGAGGTGGGCCTTCCACTTCACCCCTCCGAGCAGCACGAAGAGGGTGACGAGCGGGAGGACGGGGAAGATCGTCGAGAGGCCGAGCGAGTCCCCCCACCGGATCGTAGACCTGCTGGTACATCCGCCTCCTCTGGTCGACCCTCGGGCGCTGCTACCCGAGGAGGCAATGGAGCAACCGGGCGGCGGCGGCGCAGGGCGGGCGGACCGGCCGGTACGGTTCGGCGCCGTGCTGCGCAAGGTCCTCGTCGCCAACCGAGGCGAGATCGCGATCCGCGCCTTCCGGGCCTCCTACGAGCTCGGCATCCGCAGCGTGGCCGTCTACACGCCCGACGACCGCGGCTCCGTCCACCGCGTCAAGGCGGACGAGGCGTACGAGATCGGCGAGCCGGGCCACCCGGTGCGCGCCTACCTCGACGTGGACGGGATCGTCGCGCTCGCCGAGCGCGTCGGCGCCGACGGCGTCTACCCGGGCTACGGGTTCATGTCCGAGGACCCGCGGCTCGCGGCGGCGTGCGCGAGCGCCGGGCTCGCCTTCGTCGGGCCGCCCGCGGACGTGCTCCGGCGGGTCGGCAACAAGGTCCGGGCGCGCGACGCGGCCCGGGACGCGGGCCTGCCGGTCGCGGAGGCATCACCCGTCATCGACGATCCGGAGGCGGCCGAGGAGCTCGCCGAGACGCTCGGCTTCCCCGTCTTCGTCAAGGCCGCGCAGGGCGGCGGCGGCCGCGGCATGCGCCTCGTCACGCGGCCCGGGGCGCTCGGCGACGCGGTGCGGACGGCGATGAGCGAGGCCGAGGGCGCCTTCGGCGACCCCTCGGTGTACCTCGAGCAGGCGATCGTCCGTCCGCGCCACATCGAGGTGCAGGTCCTGGCCGACGGCGACGGCGACGTGGTCCACCTGTTCGAGCGCGACTGCTCGGTGCAGCGGCGCCATCAGAAGGTGATCGAGCTCGCCCCGGCCCCGAATCTCGACGCGGCGGTGCGCGACCGCCTGTGCGCGGACGCGGTGCGCTTCGCCGAGTCGGTCGGCTACGTGAACGCGGGGACGGTCGAGTTCCTCGTCGACCGTGAGTCGGGCGACCACGTCTTCATCGAGATGAACCCGCGCATCCAGGTCGAGCACACGGTGACGGAGGAGATCACCGACGTGGACCTCGTGCGCTCGCAGCTGCTGATCGGCGGCGGCGCGACGCTCGAGGACCTCGGGCTCGACCAGGCGCGCATCCGCACCCGCGGCGCCGCGCTCCAGTGCCGGATCACCACGGAAAGCCCGGCGGCGGACTTCCGGCCCGACACGGGGCGGATCGCGGCGTACCGCGCGCCCGGCGGCGCCGGCATCCGGCTGGACGAGGGCTCGGGCTACGTCGGAGCCGAGATCTCGCCGTACTTCGACCCGCTCCTGCTCAAGGTCACCGCGCGCGGCCACGACCTCCGGACGGCGATCACGCGGGCGCGCCGGGCCGTGGAGGAGGTGCGGGTCCGCGGGGTGCAGACCAACCAGGGCTTCCTCGGCGCCGTCCTGGACGCGGAGGACTTCCGTGCTGGGCGCACGCACACGACGTTCGTCGACGACCACCCCGAGCTCGTGGCGAAGGGCCGCCGCGGCGACCGCGCGTCGCGCCTGCTGCGCCGGCTCGCGGAGGTCACGGTCAACCGGCCCAACGGCGAGGCGCCGCCGGGCGCCGATCCCGCCACGAAGCTCCCCGCGCCGCCCCGCGGCGACCCGCCGGACGGGCCGAAGCAGCGGCTGACCGAGCTCGGCGCGGAGGGCTTCGCGCGCTGGTTGCGGGACGAGACCGCCCTGCAGGTGACCGACACGACGTTCCGCGACGCCCACCAGTCGCTGTTCGCCACGCGCCTGCGGACGTTCGACCTGGTCCGCGTCGCCCCGCACCAGGCGCACACGCTGCCTCAGATGCTGTCCGTGGAGTGCTGGGGCGGCGCGACGTTCGACGTCGCCCTGCGCTTCCTCCACGAGGACCCCTGGGACCGGCTCGCCCGGCTGCGCGAGCTGATGCCGAACCAGTGCCTGCAGATGCTGCTGCGCGGCCGCAACCTGCTCGGCTACGAGCGCTACCCCGAGGCCGTCGTGCGCGCGTTCGTGGAGGAGTCCGTGGCGGCGGGGATCGACATCTTCCGCATCTTCGACGCGCTCAACAACGTCGAGCCGATGCGCGTCGCCATCGCCACGGCGATCGAGGCCGGCGCCGTCGCCGAGGGGGCGATCTGCTACACGGGCGACCTGTCGGACCCGCGTGAGACGACCTACACGCTCGACTACTACCTGCGCATCGCCGAGCAGCTCGCCGAGGCCGGCGTGCACATCCTGGCGATCAAGGACATGGCGGGGCTCCTGCGCGCGCCGGCCGGGCGCACGCTCGTGTCGGCGCTGCGCGAGCGCTTCGACCAGCCGGTGCACCTGCACACGCACGACACGGCGGGCGGGCAGCTCGCGACCTACCTCGCCGCGGTCGAGGCCGGCGTGGACGCCGTCGACGGCGCCTCCGCCTCGATGGCGGGGATGACGAGCCAGCCGGCGCTGTCGAGCATCGTGTCGGCGACGGACCACACGGACCGCGCGACGCCGCTCTCCCTCGCCGCGGTGCTCGACCTCGAGCCCTACTGGGAGGCGGTGCGGACGCTGTACGCGCCGTTCGAGTCGGGCCTGCGGGCGCCGACGGGCCGCCTGTACCGCCACGAGATCCCCGGCGGCCAGCTGTCGAACCTGCGCCAGCAGGCGATCGCCGTCGGGCTCGGGAACCGCTTCGAGGAGGTCGAGCACGCCTACGCGAAGGCCGACGAGCTGCTCGGCCACATCGTCAAGGTGACGCCGACGAGCAAGGTGGTCGGCGACCTCGCGCTGTTCGCCGTGTCGGGCGGGATCGACTGGGACGACCTGCGCGAGCGCCCGCAGGACTTCGACCTCCCCGCGTCCGTGCTCGGCTTCCTGCGCGGGGAGCTCGGCGAGCCCGCCCGCGGGCTGCCGCAGCCGTTCGCCGCGCGGGCGCTGCGGGGCGAGGAGGGAGGCGAGGAGCGCGACGGCGGCGATCCCGCCGGCGCGGACGCGCCCGACGCCCTCGGCGAGCCCGGGCCGGACCGCCGCGCGGCGCTCTCCGCGCGCATCTTCCCCGGCCCGGCGAAGGACCGCGAGGAGGCGCTCGAGACCTACAGCGACGTGTCCGTGATCCCCACCACGGGGTTTTTCTACGGCCTGCGCGACGGCCGCGAGCTGACCATCGACCTCGAGCCCGGCGTCAAGCTGATCTTCGAGCTCGAGGCGGTGAGCGAGCCCGACGAGCGCGGCATGCGCACGGTCCTCACGCGCTTGAACGGCCAGCTGCGGCCGATCGACGTGCGCGACGAGTCGATCGAGGCGGAGGTCGCCGACCTCGAGCGCGCCGACCCTTCCAACCCCGACCACGTCGCCGCCCCGCTCACCGGGGTCGTGACGGTGCAGGTGCAGCAGGGCGCCGAGGTGCAGGAGGGCCAGGCGCTCGCCGTGCTCGAGGCGATGAAGATGGAGTCGACGATCACGGCGCCGAAGGCCGGGACGGTCGAGCGCGTGGCCGCCAAGAGCGGCACGCGCCTCGACCAGGGCGACCTCGTGCTGGTGCTGTCCGGCTGAGCCGCGGCCCTACACGAACAGCGGCTGCTGCTCCCGCTGCGCGGCGAGCGCCGCCATCTGCTCGTCCGAGGGCCGGCGCTCGTAGCGCTCGGCCGCGTCGAGGAGCTTCGGCAGGATCTCGACGTCGCCCGTGGTGAGCAGGAAGGCCTCCGGCCGGCCGAGCACCCAGTGCGCGGCGAGGTCGATGTCCGCCTGGTCGCGCAGCGGCTCGTACCAGGTGGCGGCCGTCGCCGTGCGCCCGTCCCAGCGGCGGTAGGCGAGGCTCTTGATCGTCTGCAGCGCGACGTTGCGCTCCGCGCACACCGCGGCCAGGCGCTCGAACGTCTCCGCGTAGCGCGGGTCCTGCATCTGGACGTAGTTGTACGGCAGCAGGACGGAGTCGAACGGGAAGCGCTCCAGGCTGCGGCGGTGCATCTCGGGCACGGACAGGCCGTGGCCCGTGACGCCGATGAACCGCACGAGCCCCTCCTCGCGCGCCTCGATCGCCGCCTCCAGCGCCCCGTCGGCGCCGAGCGCGATGCCCCACTCGATCACGTCGACGAGGTTGTGGAGCTGGATGGAGTCGATCTTGTCGACGCCGAGGCGGTCGAGCGAGCGCCGGATCTCCTCCCGCGCCTCGCGGTAGGTCCGCTGGCCCGTCTTCGTGGCCACGAAGAAGGTGCCGGGATTGCGCCGCAGCCAGGTTGCGATGCGCAGCTCCGCGTCGCCGTAGCTCGCGGCGACGTCGATGTGGTTGATGCCATGCTCGAGCAGGAGCTCCAGCGTGCGGTCGGCGTCGGCCTTGGACACGCTGCCGAGCGCCGCGGCACCGAAGATCGCGCGGCTCGAGTCGTGGCCCGTCGCGCCGAAGGGGGCCCGTTCGATCATGGCCGCAGCTTACGCCGGAGGGCGATGTTGAGGCGGCCCGACCGAAACGGCTCGCGATCGACCACGGCGTGCGCGTACCCGGCCGCGCGTACGGCCGCCGCGACTTCGTCCTCGCGCGCGAGCGCGCGGTCGAGGTCCTCGGCCGCGACCTCGACGCGCCCGAGGATGCCGTGGTGGCGGACGCGGAGCACCGGGAAGCCGAGCGCCCGCACGGCGCGCTCGGCGCGGTCGATCCGCGCGAGGGTGGCCGGATCGACCGCCGTCCCGTACGGGATGCGGGACGCGAGGCACGGCGAGGCGGGCTTCTCCGCGCTCGGCAGCCGCAGCGCGCGCGCGAGCGCGCGGACCTCCTCCTTGCCGACCCCGGCCTCGAGCAGCGGGTGGCGGACGTCGTGCTCGGCGGCCGCGCGCAGCCCGGGGCGCCAGTCGCCGGCGTCGTCGGCGTTGGCGCCGGAGAGGACGGCGGCGTAGCCGCGGCGCGCGGCGAGCGCCGCGAGCGCGTCGTAGAGCTCGGTCTTG
>DATMVH010000163.1:0-2091 GCA_035563395.1 Solirubrobacteraceae bacterium | reverse complement strand
GGTGACCCGCGCGTCGGCGGGCACGACGCGCCCGGCGACCTCGACGGTCTCGCCGCGCACGACCACGGCGTCCGCCGGCGCGGTGAGGCGGACGGTGACGCGCGGCTCGGGACGCGTGCGCGGCTCCTCGCCGCAGCCGGCGAGGGCCGCGGCGCAGACGAGGCCGGCGACAGCGGCGAGCGGACCGCGCATGGCCTCCAAGCGTACGGCGCCGGCTGACCGCAAGGCGTGGTCGGCACGGTGACCGGTCCGGCGATGCGGCCTCAAGCCCCCGCCGGCGGGGCCGATCCATGGGGCCAGAAACCGCACCGCATTCCCGACAAAGGCAAACCGTCCGCGAGGGCGGGACGCAAAGCCACGGGACTCCTCGACGGGGAGTTCGCCGGGCTGCCGAAGGATCACCACGGCCGGGATGCGCTCAGACCTTCGAGCGACGAGGAGACCGGTCATGGGCTGGAACCACTAGTTCTGCGCGCTTGCGCGATCCATCTTCCCGGCGAGCCGCGACTGTGGCCGCCGCCCGGAGGGCCCGCTCGTCGCGGGCCCTTCGTCGTTCCGGGGCGTCAGGTGGCCTTCGCGACGCGGGTGACGCGCGCGTCGATCCCGGCGTCCGTGAGCCGCTGCACGGCGTGCTCGCCGCGGTCGTGCGCGTCGTCCTCGTCGTCGGCGGTGGTGGTGAACGCGACGAGGTGGCCGCCGGCCTCGTCGTCGTCCTCCTCGGGCGCGGCCTCGAGGTCCTCGAGCTCGCGGCAGGCGTCGGCGACCCGGTCGGGGTCGGTGACGCCGATCCAGATCGTGTACTCGGTGTCGATCTCCATGGCACCGCGTAGCCTGCCATCCCCGCGCCGGACGTGCCCGGTAAGGGCGCGGCGGCCGGCCCGGCCGCGGAGCGCGGCGAGGCGCGCGCGCCCCTGCGCGGCCCAGACGGTGAACCCCGCGAGCTCGTTCGCCCGGACGCCGGCCTCGTGGCGCGCGATCGCCTCGCCGGTCCGCCCCAGCACCGCGGCGAGGCCGGCGAGCAGCCGCTGGGTCGAGCCGTAGGTGCTGACGGCCCGGCCGGCCGTGAGCGCACGGTCCGCGTACGGCAGCAGCCGCTCGTACACCGGCCCGGCGAGCTCCGGGTCGCCGAGCTCCGCGCAGGCCTCGGCGTACTCGCCGATCGCCGAGGGCCAGTTGACGTCGAAGGGCACGCGCGCGAAGTCGTCCGCCGCGACGATGGCGAGCTGCTCGCGCGCGGCGGCGGGGCGCCCGGTCGCGGCGAGCATCCACGCGAACGAGGAGCGCCACGCCATGCCCGCCGGCGAGCTGCGGATCTTCTCCTCCATCAACGCCACGTCGAGCTGCGTCCAGTCGCGGCGCAGGATCGCCTCCTGGAACACGAGCATCGCGGCGAACAGCTCGGCGTTGCGGTCGCCCGCGCGCGTGCCCTCCCTGCGCGCCTGCTCGCGCAGCGATGCCGCCTGCTCGTAGCGACCGGCGAGCACCGCGTCGACCGCCGCCCACAACGGCGTGTACCACGCGAAGCCGGGCAGCCGGAGCCGCGCCGCCAGCTCGCCGTGCCGGCGCACCTCGGCGCGCCACTCCGGGATGTCGAGCGCCTCGAACAGATCGACCACGCGCCAGTTGCGGCCCTGTAGCTCGAGTTGTGCGGCGCCGGCCGCGCGCGCGACGGCGATCAGCTCGTCCGCCGCCGCGAGCCGCTCCGCCAGGCGGTCGGGCCGCCACAGCGCGACGTGGCGGGCGTTGAGCGCCGCGGCGACCGCGCCCGCGTCCCCGGACGCGCGGGCGACGGCGACCGCGTCGGAGCTCAAGGCCTCGCAGCGATCGCGCGACGGCGCGTAGTACGACTCGATCGCGAGCCGGGCGAGCAGCTCCGAGCGCAGCACGGGCTGTTTCTCGCCGAGCGCGGCGAGCGCCTCCTCGAGCAGCCCGATCGCCGCCTCGTCGAGGTCGATGATGGCGATCCCGAGGCCCGCGTGGCCGAGCGCGGCGCGGGCGAGGAGCACGGGGTCGCCCGCGTCGCGCGCGATCGCCGCGACCCGGCGGAAGCAGGCGCGCGCCGTTCGCGGCTCGCCGGCGCGCAGCAGCGCG
>DATMVH010000162.1:0-2115 GCA_035563395.1 Solirubrobacteraceae bacterium | reverse complement strand
TCGTCCCGAGCGTTCTCCTCATGGTCGCTGCGGCCCTGATCCCGGCGCTGGGGTCGGCGACGGGCTGAGGGCGGCGACGCGCGGGCGGCCGGCTCGGGCTCTCCCACTTCGGCCCACGCGCGGCCGCGGCGACGGCCCGGCGCCTCCCGCCTCCCTCGACTCGTACCGGCCCGGGCAGGGCCCGGTGTCTCCCACATCGCCCCACGCCCGCGGCGCAGGATCGGCCCCACATCTCCCACATCGGCCCACGTGCGGCCGCAGGGCACGGCCCGCCACCGCCCGCATCACGCCATGCGCCGCGGGGCACGGCCCGCCAGCGCGTCACATCGCCCCGCGCGCGAGCCTACGGCGCCTCGTACGGCGTCCCTTACGAGGCCACGGGGCCGTCCGGCGCTGCAAGACGCCGCCCACCGCCCGGCCCTGCACGACGCCGTGCATCCCTGCGCCGCCCGGCACACCGCTGCCTCCCACCACGAAATACCTGCGAAACGGCGCCTTCTTGTCCGAAAACGAGCCGAGATCCACGAGAAGTGGGGTGGCAGGCGAGAAAGGTGTTGCAGAGTGGGAGGAAGTGGGGTACAAAGCCTGCGACCAGCCGGACCGTGGTGGCGGGGTTCCTCCCACTCCGCCACCGCGGTTCGACTCCTCGACACCAGCCCGGACCAGTTGGCATGGGCCTTGGCGTTCCACGGAACCTTCGAACACACGCTCGACGCGAAGAACCGGCTCACCGTGCCGTCGAAGTTCCGGGCGGCGCTCGCCGGGCGGGTCTTCCTCGTGAAGGCCGTGGACCGCTGCATCAGCGTGTATCCCGAGGACACGTATTCGGCGTTCACCCGGGACGCCCTCTCCGGCCTCAACCCCTTCACCCCGCAGGCGCGCGAGCTCAAGCGGATGTTGTACGGCAACGCGATGGACGTCGAGCTCGACGGCGCCGGGCGGATCATGGTCCCGGCCTCCTACCTGGAGCACGCGGGCATCGCCTCGCGGGACGTCGTGGTGACGGGCGCCGGCGACTCCCTCGAGCTCTGGGACCGCGGCACCTGGCAGGCCTATCACGCGGACCTCACCCGGCGAGCCCCTGATCTCACCGCATCTCTTGGCCATCCTGCTTGACATGCCGCGTCCCCACGTCCCGGTCCTCGCCGGCGAGCTGATCGAGGCGCTGGACCCCCAGCCCGGGCAGGTCGCCGTCGACTGCACCCTCGGCGGCGCCGGGCACGCGCGCCTGGTCGCCGAGCGGCTCGGGCCCGCGGGGCTCCTCGTCGCCATCGACCGCGACCCGCTCGCCGAGGCGGCGTTCGCCGAGCTCGCCGCCGAGGTCCCGTGCCGCACCCGCCTCGTCCGCGCCGACTTCGCGAGCGGCCTCGCCGCGCTGCACGCCGAGGGCCTGCGGCCCGACATGGTCTACATGGACCTCGGGATGTCGTCCATGCAGGTCGACACGCGCGAGCGCGGCTTCTCCTACGCCTACGACGCGCCGCTCGACATGCGGATGGATCCCGGCCAGCCGCTCACCGCCGCCGACGTCCTCAACACGTGGGACCAGCGACGGATCGCGAGCGTCCTGCGCGACTACGGCGAGGAGCGGTACGCCGACCGGATCGCGCGCGAGATCGTCCGGCGGCGGCCGCTGTCGACGACGTTCGAGCTCGTCGACGCCATCACCGCCGCGATCCCCGCCCCGGCGCGCTTCGCCGGCGGCCACCCGGCCAAGCGGACGTTCCAGGGCATCCGCATCGCCGTGAACGACGAGCTGGGCCAGCTCGACGCCGGGCTTCCGCTCGCGTGGGAGCTGCTCACGCCGGGCGGCCGGCTCGCGGCCATCGCGTTCCACTCGCTCGAGGACCGCCGCGTCAAGCGCTTCCTCGCCGACCGCACGCGCGGCTGCATCTGCCCGCCCGACCTGCCGGTCTGCGGGTGCGGGCGCACGCCCGAGGCGGAGCTCGTCTTCCGCCGCTCCGTCGTCCCGACGGCCGGCGAGGTGGCGGACAACCCGCGCTCGAGGTCGGCGCGGCTGCGGGCCGCGCGCAAGCTCCACCCGGAGGTGCCCGCGTGAGTCAGGCGACCGCGCGGCCGCGCCCGCGTCCCGGGGCCCATCGCGGGCCGGTCCAG
>DATMVH010000161.1:0-3978 GCA_035563395.1 Solirubrobacteraceae bacterium | reverse complement strand
TCGCGTGCTCGGTCCCCGAGAGGCCCGCGACCTTGCCGAACCGCGTCCGCGTCGGCCCGGGACTGAGGCACGTCACGCTCACGCCGGTGCCCGCGAGCTCCGCATGCACGGCCTCGGAGAAGGACTGCACGAACGCCTTGCTCGCCGCGTACGTCGCGAAGCCGGGCAGCGGCTGGAACGCCGCGGTCGAGGCGACGTTGAGGATGGCGCCGATGCCCTGCTCGACCATCCGGGGCAGGAAGGCGCCCGTCAGGTGGTGGAGCGCCTCCACGTTGACGCGCACGATGTCCTGCTCGCGCTCCAGCGGCAGGTCCGCGAACCTGCCGATCGAGCCGAAGCCCGCGTCGTTGCACACGCCGACCACCTCGCGCTCGCCGGCCTCGAGCCGGGCGACGAGCGCCACTCGCGCGGGCGCGTCGGCGAGGTCGACGGGTTCGACGTCTACGTGGACACCGTGCGTCAGCCGCAGCTCCCCGGCGAGCGCGTCCAGCGGCTCGGCGCGCCGCGCGACGAGGACGAGGTTGTACGCGCGCTCGGCCAGCTCGCGGGCGAGCTCAGCGCCGATGCCGGCGGACGCGCCCGTGACCACCACGGTCGAGTCGATCGTAGGAGGGGGAAGGGCCATGGCCCGCCATCATCCCCCGCCGGGCACGAGCTGATGCACGTCTGGACGCACCACCGCTGCGGCTTCCCCCTGCCGCCCCACCACCGCTTCCCGGTCGACAAGTACGGGCGACTGGCCGCGCGCGTCGTGGCCGACGGGCTGGCCGGCCCGGGCGAGGTCCACGAGCCGGGTCCCGTGGGCTGGGACGCGCTGGCGGCCGTACACGACGCGTCCCTGCTCGACCGCATCCGCCAGGGGCGGCTCAGCGTGCGGGAGGAGCGCGGCCTCGGCCTGCCGTGGTCGCCGCAGCTCGTCGAGCGCGGCCGGCGCGCCACCGCGGGCACGCTCGCGGCCGCACGTCACGCGCTGGGCCACCGCGTCGCCATGAACCTCGGCGGCGGCACGCACCACGCCGGCCGCGACTTCGCTCGCGGCTACTGCCTCTTCAACGACGTGGCGGTGGCGCTGGCGGCGCTGCGGCGAGACGGCCTCGCGGAGCGGGCGCTGATCGTCGACTGCGACGTCCACCAGGGCGACGGGACCGCGCAGCTCTTCGCCGGCGACGACCGGACGTTCACGCTCTCGCTCCACGGCGCGCGCAACTACCCGTTCACGCGCATCCCGTCGGACCTCGACGTCGACCTTCCGTCCGGCACCGGCGACGCCGCGTACCTGCGCGCGCTGGACGCCGCGCTCGGCGTCGCGCTTCCGCGCGCCGACGCCGGCGTGGCCTTCTACCTCGCCGGCGCCGACCCGTGGCGCGGCGACCGGCTCGGCCGCCTCTCACTCACCAAGGCCGGCCTGCGCGCCCGCGACGAGCTCGTCCTCGACCGCCTGCTCGACGCGGGCGCCGTGGTCTGCGTCGTGCTGGCCGGCGGCTACGCCGAGGACGTCGCCGACACGGTCGACATCAACGCCGCGACCGCCGCCGCGGTCGCCGCCCGCGTCCGCCCGGCGGCGGTGGGAGCGCGGTAGCGTGTTCCCCCGCGCCGGGGGCGTGGTGCTAATGGGAACACGCGGCCTTTGCACGGCCGAGTTAGGGGTTCGATTCCCCTCGCCTCCATCCGGTCCGAAGCCGACGAGCGCCCGACGCGCGCAGGGAATGCGGCGCCGACACCGTGCGATCTGTTCGCGCCCGTGCACGCGGCGCTATTTGTCCGAAGCAGCAGTCGGACGCACGTCGGCGCGGCGCCCTCGCGCGACTGCGATCGGCTGTCCCCGGAACTGCTGCATATCGCGCACGACGCGCGTGAGAAGCAGGTCGGCGCAGTCGAGCTATGACTGGCTGAGATGTACGAGGACGCGAAGCACACGGTTGGCCGTGTCGACGTCCTCCGAATCCAGGCTTTCCGCCGCGACCCGATTCCACGGCTCATTCTCTTGGGTGAGGGCGGTGAGAGCGCGTTGGCCTTTGCGCGTCAGCGAGAACAGCGGTGAGGACGCGTGCGCGGGATTGGCGGCGTCGCAGAGATAGCCCTCGTCACGGAGGGCGTCCGCGAGCCGCTGCACCGCCTGCCGGCTGACGCCAAGTCGGCGGGCCGCGGCCGGGACGGTCCTTGGCTCGTCCGAGAGAACGCTCAGCAGCTGCCAACGCGCCTGCGTCTGGCCGAGATTCGCGGCCTGTCGATCTCCGTGGCGCCGAAGCGCTCCTGCCGCCTCGAGGACGTTGGCGACGAGCGCGTCGATCTCCGTCGGGTCAGCAGCACGGGCCATCCGCCCTTGACGATACAGCAACATGTTGTCATGCTAGGGACAACATGTTGTCAAGTGAGAGGCAAGAGCGGCCATGGTGATGGAGCTGGCGCGATTCAAGGTCGACCCCGCGTCCGAGCAGGACTTCCTTGCCGCCCGGCCGGCGATGGTCAAGGCCGTCACGAAGCACGTCCCAGGGCTTGAAAGCATCGCGCTCGTTAGGCTCGCCGACGGAACCTGGCTGGACGTCGTCACCTGGAGCAGCCGCGAGGCCGCCGACCGCGGCGCGGCGCTTGCCGCGGCGCTGCACGACGCCAGGATCTGGCTCGATCACATCGACGAGGATCTCAGCATGGATCTCGGCGAGGTCTTCGACAGCGTGACGGGGCTCGGCGACGCTACCGTCACGACGGCGTGATCGCACAGCATCGGGCGCTGCGTCAGCGCGAGCACGCGGGCGGAGGTCAGAGGCACCGAGGCAGGTATGAGCTCGCGTCGTCGCTTGCGGCAAGGCAACACGCCGCCGCTGCTTCCATGCAACCGAGCACACCGGTGCCGACGGATGCCGGTTCACGACGGCGGGCGCCTCTCGACGCGCCGCCGCCCGTCAGCGCGTGCGTTCGTCGACGAGCGCGCTTCTCAACGCTCGCGCGCGTTCGCGCGGGTTTGGTCTTCTTCCCCTTGGGTCCATCCGGTCCGGAGCACAACGGCGCGACGCACCCGGGCCGCGCGGCGGCGACACGCTACGGAAGCGACGGGCGATCCGGAGGGCGTTGACCTGCTCCCCGCCGGCGTTGTCGTTTCAGGTCGCGTGGGTTCGTGGCCTGGACCCCGGTAGCGCGTTGACGGTTTTGCTGTGAGGAATCAGGGGGCCGGACGGGTTGTCGCGGAGGTGAGCCCATAGGGCGAGCGGAGCGGCGATCCGTCCGACGCGGCTCGCGCATGGCCGCCCCGACCCTCCGAGGCGGAGCCGTGGGCGAGTCCCGCAAGTACCGCAAGTTCACCGCGCTGCAGAAGACCGAGCCGGTGCTCGCCTCGCTGCGTGGCCCGAAGACGATCGCGCGGCTGTGCCGTGAGCACGACATCTCCGAGCGTCTGCTGCGCAAGTGGCGCGAGCAGTTCCTGGCCGCCGGCGCGGAGCGGCTCTCGGGCCGCCAGGAGCGCACGGAGGCCGACGAGCTGCGCCGCCAGGTCGGCCGCCTCGAGCGGGCCCTGGGCCGCAAGACGATGGAGCTCGAAGTCGCGGGGAAACGCTTGCGGGGATGGGAGTGCGCATGCGCGTCGCCCGTTCCCGCCGCGAACTCGTCGCGCAAGGCCGGCCCGCCGCCCTCGTGGCCCGGGTGCCGGCATCAGCCGCCAGGCGATCTACCGGCGCCCGAAGCGTCCGCCCGGGGGTCGGCGGCGCCGCTTGGCCGCCGTGGACCGCGTCGTCGTGCGCATCGCGCGCGCGAACCCGACCGACGGCACCCGCATGGTCGCCGCGCTCGCCTCACGCGAGGCCGCCGTCGCGGTCAACCGCAAGCGGGTGCAGCAGCCGATGCGCGAGCATCGGCCGTTGCAACCCGTCCGCTCCGAAGGCGGTCGCCGACGGCCCGGCTATTTCCAGGTCACCCGGTCCGACGAGCTCCGGCATGCGGACATGACCTCGATCTGGGTCGCCGAGCACGGCCGGTGTTATCGCA
>DATMVH010000160.1:0-5789 GCA_035563395.1 Solirubrobacteraceae bacterium | reverse complement strand
GGGAACGAGCACCTCGTCGTGGCCGGGAGCCGGCGGGATGGCCGAGAGCCCGGCGAGCAGGCCGGCGAGCCGCTCGGCGAAGACGTCCGTGCCGATCAGCGGCGCCGGGTCGATCGCGAGGTGGAAGCTGCCGACGTCCTGCACCGTGGAGCGGTCGCCGTACAACTGGCCGACGGAGTGCGCGACGCCCGCGCCGGTCAGCACGCCGGAGAGGACCTCGACCATCACCGCCAGCCCGTAGCCCTTGTAGCCGCCGAGCGGCACGCCGGCGGCGACGGCCGCCGGGTCCGTCGTCGTGCGACCCTCGGCGTCGACGCCCCAGCCCTCGGGAATCGGCCGGCCGTCGTCGCGGGCGTTGAAGACCTTGTTCATCGCCACCTGGCTCGTGGCCATGTCGAGGCACATGACCTCGCCCCCGGGCAGCGGGGCGGCGAAGGCGATGGGGTTGGTGCCCAGCGCGGGGTCGCGGCCGCCGAAGGGGATCACGAGCGGATCGCTGTTGGTCGTCGAGATGCCGATCAGGCCGGCGCGCGCGGCGCGGATCGCGTAGTAGCCGGCGGCGCCGTAGTGGTTGCTGTTGCGCACCGCGACGACGCCGGCGCCGTACCGCTGCGCGAGCGCGATCGAGTGGTCCGTGGCACGGACGCCGGCGACCTGTCCTGGGCCCGCGTCGCCGTCCATCAGCGCCAGCGCGCCCTGCTCGCGCTCGATCCGCGGCTGCGGGCGCCCGTTGACGCCGCCCGCGAGCAGGCGCTCGACGTAGATCGGCGTCCGGGCGACGCCGTGGGAGTCGACGCCGCGGAGGCTCGCGTCCACGAGCGTCGCGGCCACCGTCGAGGCGGCCTCGCGCTCGAGACCCGCGCCTGCGAGCAGGTCGGCGACCCAGCGCTCCAGTCGTTCCGCCGGCAGCCTGACCGCCGTCTCCATGCCGAGGGGTGTTCCCCGCCGCGCGCCCGCTTGCACGCGAAGTGCGCTGCTCGCGGCGCGCCGTCAGACGCCGACGTCGATAGGAGCGGGCGGCGGGCCCTCGGCGAGCAGCGCGCGCAACCGAGCCGCCAGGTCGCGCGGCACGAGCTCGTCCTCGGCGGCCGCGAGCTCCTCCACGGTCCACCAGCGCCACGCCGTCAGGTCGGCGCGCTCCGCGGCCGCCAGCCCGGCGCCGTCGGGCCTGAAACGGGCGACTCGTGCCACGAACCAGCGCTCACGCTGGTCCCACGCGACGCCTCGCCACGTGAAGACGTGCCTGCGCCGCCACACCTCCGGCCCCAGCGGAACGCCGGCGAGACCTGTCTCCTCCCGGACCTCGCGCTCGGCGGCCGCCCGGACGTCCTCACCGGGCTCGAGACCGCCGCCGGGCGGGAACCAGAACGCCGTCCCGCTGTCCGGCTGCTCGCCGCGGAACAGCAGCAGGCGGTCGCATTCGTCGAGCAGGAGGACGCGCACCGAGTCACGTCGCCGCGGGGACTGCATCGGCCAGACGCTAAGACACGGCGCGACCGGGCTCGACAGGCGGGCGAACCCGACGGCCCGCGACGGCAACAGGATGGACATGGTTTCGTCCGGCAATCGCCCTAGCGTGGACGGCATGGCACTGAAGGACCTCATCACCTGCTCCGCGGCGCTGCTCGTCGCGGTCTGCCTCCTCGTCGCCGTGGCCGTCCCCGTGGTCGCCGGCTCGGCGCCGCCCCTGCCCGTGCTGGGCACCGCGGTCGCCGGCGTCGCCGTCATCGCCGGCCAGGGCGTCCACGAGAAGCGCCGGCGGGAGCGAAGGCGGCGCTAGTCAAGTCAGCCGCCGACGCGCTCGCCGTCCGGGTCGTAGAGCGGCTCGCGGACCACGTCCGCGCCGATCCAGCGCCCGAACACGCCCACCTCGACGCGCGCGCCGGGCTCGACGGGCGGCGGCAGGTACGCGTAGGCGATGCTGCGCTCGACGCGATGCCCGAAGCCGCCGGACGTCACCCGGCCCGCCGGCGCGCCGTCGACCCGGACGGGCTCGTCGCCGAGGCAGACCGCCCGCGGCTCGTCGAGCACGAGGCAGCGCAGCCGCGCGTCCGGCCCGCCGGACGCGCGGGCCTCGGCGAGCGCGTCGCGGCCGATGAAGCCGCCCGGCTTGTCCATCCGCACGGCGAAGCCGAGGCCCGCCGCGTCCGGCGTCGTTTCCGGCGTGATGTCGGCGCCCCAGACCCGGTGGCCCTTCTCCAGCCGCATGCTGTCGATCGCCCGGTAGCCGCCCGCCCGCAGGCCGTGCGACCGCCCGGCGGCCCAGATCGCGTCCCACAGCGCCTGCCCGTACTCCGCCGGGCAGTAGAGCTCCCAGCCCGGCTCGCCGACGAAGGTGATGCGCTGGGCGAAGACCGGCACCGCCCCGACGGCGATCTCGCGCGCCCGCAGGAAGCCGAAGGTGAGATCGTCGTCGCACAGGGGCTCGAGGATCTCGCGCGCCAGCGGTCCCCAGAGGCACAGGCAGGCGCGCGCGCCCGTGACGTCCTCCGCGTGGACGTCCGGGGGCAGCCGGCGGCGGATCCACGCGAGGTCGCGCCCGCCGGACGCCGTGCCCGTGACGACACGGAAGCGGTCCTCGGACACGCGTGTGACGGTGAGGTCGGCCTCGATCCCGCCGCGGTCGTTCAGCAGCTGCGTGTAGACGGCGGTTCCCGGCTCGCGGTCGACGTCGTTGGCGCAGAGCCGGCCCAGCGCCGCGGCGGCACCCGGCCCGTGCACGTCGAGCTTGGCGAACGAGGACTGGTCGAAGAGCGCCGCCGCGTCCCGCGTCGCGCGGCACTCCGCGTCGATCGCCGGGGACCAGAAGCGGCCCGCCCAGCCGCCGGGCCGCAGCGCCTCCCGCCCCTCCGGCGCGTTGGCCTCGAACCAGTTCGCGCGCTCCCACCCCGCCTTCTCCCCGAAGGCCGCGCCGAGCGCGCGCAAGCGCTCATAGGCGGCGGAGACGCGGAGCGGGCGCCCGGCGTCGCGCTCCTCGTCCGGGTAGACGACGTCGTAATAGCGGGAATAGGCGTCCAGCGCCCGGACGCGGGCGTGGCGGGCGCTGCGAAAGTGGGCGCCGAACCGGCGCACGTCCATGCGAGACACGTCGAAGTCGGGCACCCCGCCCGCGATCCACTCCGCCATGACCTTGCCCACGCCGCCCGCGCCGGCCAGGCCGTGCACGCAGAAGCCCGCCGCGACCCAGAAGCCGTCGACGTCCGTCTCGCCGAGGATGAACTCGCCGTCGGGGGTGAACGCCTCGGGCCCGTTGACGACCTTCGCGATGGCGGCGTCCGCGAGCGCCGGCACGCGCCGCCGCGCGCCGTCCCACGCCTCGGCGAACCGCTCCCTGTCCGGCTCGGCGAGCGTGCGCGGCGCGGCGAGCGGGTCGGCGTCGTCCCACGGCGCCGGGTCGCGCGCGTAGCCGCCGACGAGCAGCGCGCCGGCCTCCGGCCGGAAGTAGGCGATGTGGTCGGGGTCGCGCACCGTGGGGACCTCGCCGACCGGCGGATCCAGCGGCTCGGAGACGACGTACTGGTGGCGCATGGGGACGACGGGAACCACCACGCCGGCCATCCGCGCGAGGCGGCCGGCGGCGGCGCCGGCCGCGTTCACCACGGTGTCGGTGCGGATCGTGCCGCGATCCGTCTCGACCGCGGCGACGCGGCCGCCGCGCACGTCGAGGCCGGTGACGCGCGTATGGGTGTGGAAGGCGACGCCGTGCGCGCGCGCCCCGTCGGCCAGCGCGAGCGCCAGCAGCGCCGGATCGAGATAGCCGTCGCCGGGCAGCCAGGCGGCGCCCAGCACGTCGCCGACCGCCAGCAGCGGCAGCCGGTCGTGCGCCTCCGCGGGCGAGAGCAGGTCGAGCCGCAGGCCGTAGGTCTCCGCGGCGCTCGCCTGGCGCTGCAGCTCCTCCATCCGCTCCCGCGTGGTCGCGAGGCGCAGCCCGCCGACCTCGCGCCAGCCCGGATCGCGCCCCGTCACCTCGCGCAGCTCGCGGTAGAGCCCCGAGGAGTACATGATCATCCGCGTCTGGCCGATCGTCGAGCGGAGCTGCCCGACGAAGCCCGCGGAATGCCACGTCGTCCCCTCGGTCAGGTCGTGCTGCTCGACCACGACGACGTCGCGCCAGCCGAGCCGCGCGAGGTGGTAGGCGATCGAGGCGCCCCCGACCCCGCCGCCGACGATCACGCACCGGGCGGCGCCGGGAAGCGCGTCCGCGCCGGTCGGCACGCGCCGGAGTCTAGTGGTCTAGACCAACCGGTCACGCGGCCGCGTCGAGGCGCTCGATCTCCGCCGGTTGGAGCTGGAGCTCCGCCGCGGCCACGTTCTCCTCGAGGTGCTCGACGGAGCCGGTGCCGGGGATCGGGAGCATGACTTCGCTGCGCTGCAGGAGCCACGCGAGCGCGATCTGCCCGGGCGTCGCGCCGTGCGCCTCGGCCGCGTCGGCCACGGGTCCGCCGGGCCGCGCGAGGTCGCCGGCGGCGAGCGGCGCCCACGGGACGAAGCCGATGCCGTGGGCCTCGCAGTGGCGCAGGACGTCCTCCGAGCGCCGGTCCGTGAGGTTGTACCGGTTCTGCACCGTGGCGACGTCGAAGAACTCCCCCGCCGCCTCGATCTCCTCCACGGACACCTCGGACAGCCCGAGATGGCGCACCTTGCCCTCGTCCTGGAGCTCCGCCAGGACGCCGAACTGCTCCTCCCGGGGCACCTTCGGGTCGATGCGGTGCAGCTGGTAGAGCGGGATGGCGTCCAGCCCGAGCCGCCGCAGGCTCATCTCGCAGCACTGCCGCAGGTACTCGGGGCGCCCGAGCGGCGGCCACGCGTCCGGGCCGGAGCGGGTGAGGCCGCCCTTGGTGGCGACGACGAGGCCGTCGTACGGATGGAGCGCCTCGTGGATGAGCTCCTCGGAGACGTGCGGGCCGTAGGAGTCGGCCGTGTCGATGAAGTCGATGCCGAGCTCGGGAGCGCGCTCGAGCACCGCGATCGCCGCGTCGTGGTCCGGCGGAGGGCCCCAGATGCCCTTGCCGGTGACGCGCATCGCGCCGAAGCCGAGCCGCGTGACCTCGAGGTCGCCGCCGATGGAGAAGGTGCCGGATGCCGTCGCCGTGGTCGCCATGGGCATCACGGCTACCCGGCGGTGCGACGCGGAATCGCCCGGGGGTCGGCAGGCGACGTGGTACCACAGCGGCCGTGTGGCGCGTCCTGGCCGTCGCCGCGGCGCTCGCGGCGCTCTCCCTCGCGGTGGTCGCGCCCGCGCCCGCGTACGACCCGTGGATGTGGCTCGTGTGGGGCCGGGAGGTGGCGGCAGGCGGGCTCGACACGCGCGAGGGTCCCGCGTTCAAGCCGCTTCCGGTCGTGGTGTGCGCGCTGCTCGCGCCCCTGGGCGGGGCGGCGCCGGTCGCGTGGGTGCTGCTCGTGCGGACGGCGGGGATCGTGGCCCTGTGGCTCGCCTGGCGCCTGGGGCGGCGGCTCGCCGGCGGCTCCGGACTCGCGGGCGCGGCGGCCGTCGCGGGCGTCGTGCTCGCCGGCCGCCTGCTCGAGCTGACCGCGGCGGGGGCGGAGCCGGCGCTCGCCATCGCCCTGGCGCTGGGTGCGGTGGAGACATGGTCGTCCGGCCGCGTGCGCGTCGCCGCGGCGTGCGTGCTGGCGTGCGGGTTGCTGCGGGTGGAGGCGTGGCCGTTCCTGCTCGTGGCCGGCGCCGCGGTGTGGCGCCGCCGCCCCGAGCACCGAGCCGCGCTGGTCGCGGCCGCGGCGCTGCTCCCCGCCGCCTGGCTGGTGCCCGAGTGGCTGGGCTCGGGCGATCT
>DATMVH010000159.1:0-7100 GCA_035563395.1 Solirubrobacteraceae bacterium | reverse complement strand
GCGCGCCGACGGGCCCGCGAGGCGCTCGCGCCCGTGCGGCGCGCCGAAGTCGCCGTACGGCTGGAGCGCGACGATCCGGCTCGGGTTGATGGTCGGGTGGGTGAGGTAGTAGTGGCGGCGGATCTCGTCGAAGCGGACCGTTCCCGCCACGCCCGGCTGCTGGTAGAGGTCGCGCGCGTACGGCCACAGGTGGCGGTACTCGGCGATCCGCCGGAGGCTGCACTTGAAGTGGACGTGATAGACGGCGTCGAAGCGCAGCAGGGTCGTGAAGAGGCGCCAGTCGGTCTCCACGGGCGCGTCGCCGAACAGGAACCGCCGCGTGGCGAGGCGCGCGTCGAGCTCGTCGAGCGTCGCGAACATCCGGCGCACCATGCGCTCGTAGACGTCCTGGTCGGTCGAGAAGCCGGCGACGTAGACGGCGTTGTTGACCTCGCGGTACAGGCGCGCGTTCAGCGCGTCGATCTCCGGGCGGAGGTGCGCCGGGCAGAGGTCGAGCCGCCCGTGCCCGAGCGGCCGGAACACCGTCGTGAGCATGCGCAAGATGTCGGCCGACTCGTTGTTGACGATCCGGCCGGTCTCCGTGTCCCACAGCACGGGAACGCTGAAGCGGCCCTCGTAGCCGGGCTCCGTGCGGTCGTAGGCCTCGCTGAGGTACGCGAACCCGTTCAGCGGATCGGTGTACTCCCCGCCCGTGAAGGCCCAGCCGCGCTCGTCGCGGACGGGGTCGACGGCGGACTGGCCGATGACGTCCTCGAGGCCCAGGAGCCGCCGGGCGATGATCGTGCGGTGCGCCCACGGGCACGCCCACGAGACGTACAGGTGGTAGCGGCCCGGGACCGCCGGATACGGCGTCGACCCGTCCGCCGAGACGCGGTCGCGGAACTTGCTCGGCGGCCGCTCGAACGTCTTGCGCGCGAGCGCGTCGCCCAGCCCGCTGTCGGTCTTGCCCCTGCGCATGGGCTTCTCCTGCCCGCCGGAGGTCGAGCCGATGCGCGCGCCGGTCAGCTAGAGGTCCCCGCCCTCGGCGGCGAGCCGCTCGATCTCGCGCGCGAGCAGCGCGAGCCGCGCCTCCTTGACGAGCGGCATCTCGTGGCGCCGGCGGCGGACCACCTGCAGGTCGAGCTCGACGGTCGCCACGGCGGGCTCGTCGAACGGCGCCTCGTACACCGCGTCGCCGTAGGGGTCCACGACCTGCGAGCCGCCCCAGAACCGCAGGTCCCCCTCCGTCCCCACGCGGTTCACGAAGACGACGTAGCTCTCGAGCATCCGGGCGTGGAAGCGGTTGATGGCGCGCCACTCCCCCGGCAGGTCGTCGGCGCCCGGGAACCGCTGCCGGGAGCTGTTGGCCGGCACGAGCAGCACGCGCGCGCCGTCCTGGACCGCGAGCGCGGGCAGCATCGGCTGCCAGACGTCGTTGCAGATGAGGATCGCCATCCGGCCGGCCGGGGTGTCGAAGGCCCGGAGCGCCTGCCCCGGGCTGAAGTGCTTGCGCTCCTCGAACACGCCGTACGTCGGCAGGTAGAGCTTGCGGTGCACGTGCCGGACGGCGCCGCCCTGCACGTAGGCGGCGCTGTTGTACGTGCGCAGCCGCCCGGCCTCCGCGAAGCCGGCGACCGCGCCCATGCGGTCGCCGGGATCGACCAGCTCGGCGAGCTGCTCGGCGCCGACCGCGACATCCTCTGCGAGGCTGCCGAGCGAGTAGCCGGTGAGGCTGAGCTCGGGGAAGACGACGAGGTCCGCGCGCTCGTCGCGGGCCTGGGCCAGCGCGTCGGCGGTCCGGCGGAGGTTCTCGCCCAGGTCGCCGAGCGCGGGCTCGATCTGCGCGAGCGCGACGCGCAACACGCCGCCCGCTCAGGCGGCGGCCTCGGCGCCGCCGGCGGACTGCAGCTCGACGGCCATGCCGCCGCGCGCGGCGTTCGAGTACGGGCAGCGCTCGTGCGCCTTGGCGACCAGCTCCGCCGCCTCGTCGTCCCCCAGCGCCGGGACCGTCACCGCGAGCGTCGCCGCGAGGCCGAAGCGCCCGCCGCCGATCGCGCCGATGTGGACGCGCGCGGTGACCGTGGCACCCTCCACGACCTCCTCGCGCTTCTCCCGCCGGGCGACGCTGCGGATCGCGTTGGCGAAGCACGCGGCGTAGCCCGCCGCGAAGAGCTGCTCCGGGTTGGTGCCGTCGCCGCCCGGTCCGCCCATCTCCACCGGCATGCTGAGCGCGAGGTCGAGCTTGCCGTCGGACGTCCGCGTGCGGCCGTTGCGGCCGGCGTCCGTCGCGGTGGCGACCGCCGTGTAGAGCGTCCTCATCGCGTGGCGCCGTTCCCGCCGATCAGGACCTTGCCCGCCTCGAGCCCGGACGACGTCTCGAGCGCCCGCCCGGCCTCCTGCAGCGGGAAGCGGTGGGTGATGAGCTCGCGGAAGGGGAAGACGTCCCCGTAGCGTTCCAGCAGCGCGAGCGCCGGGCCGTAGCCGGTGTGCGGGTGGTTCGTGACGCCGATCAGCCGGATGCTCTTGGAGCACAGGTGCCGGTGCGGGCTGATCGGCACGGTGCCCATCTCCACGAACGCGCCCGGCTCGATGTACGTTCCCCCCTTGCGCGCCATCTCGAGGCCCTCCGGCACCGCCTCGGGCACGCCGGCGCAGTCGATCACCACGTCCGCCCCGCGCCCGTCCGTGAGCGCGCGCACGTGCTCGACGCGCTCCTCGGCGGACGTGGCGGTGAGATCGAGCGTGTGCGTGACGCCGAGGCGCTCGGCGAGCCGCAGGCGCGCCGGGGCGGCGTCGACGGCGACGATCGTCCCGGCGCCCATCGTCCGCGCACGCAGGACGAACATGAGCCCGAGCGCGCCGACGCCCTGCACGACCACCGTGTCGCCGCCGCGGAACCCCTCGCCGCCGGTGAGCGAGAACCCGACCGCCTCCGAAAGCACGCCGGTGACCACGAGCGGCTCGACCAGCACCGCGAGCTCGGGCGCCAGGCCGTCGGGGACCTTGTAGACGAAGGCGTCCGAGCGCAGGACGAGGTGCTCCGCCCAGCCGCCGAACAGGTGCGGCGGCTGCTCGCACCCGAGCGTCACGCCGTAGCACGTGATGTTCTCGCACCACACCATGCTGTGGTGGCGGCACCACCAGCAGCGGCCGCACACGACGTCGGGGCACATGACGACGCGGTCGCCGGCCGCGAGCGGCCGCCCGTAGTACTCGAGGCCCTCGGCCGCGCCAGGACCGAGCTCCTCGATGACGCCGACGTTCTCGTGCCCGGGGATCACCGGGAAGACCGCCTGCGCCTCCATCATCGTCCCGGCGTACAGCGTCCCCTCGCCCTTGAACACGTGCTTGTCCGTGCCGCAGATGCCGGACAGCTCCATGCGGACGAGCGCCTCCCCCGGCCCGAGCCGCGGGTCCGGGAAGGACTCGATCGACAAGCGCCCGGGCCCGGAGACGACGGCGGCGG
This sequence comes from Solirubrobacteraceae bacterium, assembly GCA_035563395.1. Classification (GTDB taxonomy): domain Bacteria; phylum Actinomycetota; class Thermoleophilia; order Solirubrobacterales; family Solirubrobacteraceae; genus DASQMT01. The sequence goes on along the minus strand of DATMVH010000159.1, from coordinate 3,655 downwards.
CGACGCTCATCGCGCCCGCTCCTCGGCCGGGACGGACGGCGCGTCGCCCCCGGCGGGCGGCGCGTCGCCGAGGTCGGCCACGCGGACGGACGCCGCCCGCCCGTCGCGCAGGCGCCACGTCCACATCGCGTTGCGGTGGATCCGCACGCCGGCGCGGACGCCGGCCACGTGCCCCATCACGATCACCGCTCCCGGCAGGACGCGGAAGTCGTACGCCTCGAGGGACAGCTCGTGCCACTCGGCCTCGACGTCGGCGAAGTAGTCGCGCACGCCCTGGTGGCCGCGGTAGGGGCCGGTCCGGCCGGCGAGGCGCGCGGTCGCCTCCGCGACGATCTCGCAGTCCTCGGCGACGAACGGCAGCGCGCGGTCGAGATCGCGCGCGGCGAACGCGTCGTAGACGGCGCGGACCACGCCCACGTCCTCCGTGAGGCCCGCCGGATTGCCGTAGTACTCGGGGCGCACGGGTCAGCGGTCGGCGTGCACCATGCCCGCGACGAATCCGGCGTACATCTCCCCCACCTGCGCCGGCGTCAGCGGACCCTCGGGGTCGTACCACGCGTGGGCGCTCGCGCACAGCGAGGCGATCGCGAACGCGGTGATGCGGAGGTCGCCGAACGAGAAGGCCCCCTTGCGCGCCCCCTCGCGCAGGATGCCGCGCAGCTCCTCGAGGTACAGGCGCTTGAGCGAGCGGATCCGGCGCCGGTGCTCCGCGGGAAGCGAGTTGACCCGCGCGCGGTCCCCGAGCACGACGTCGAAGGCCTCCGCCGCCTCCAGCCGCTCGAGCCGCCAGCGGACGTGCGCGCAGACGAACTGCCGCAGCGCTCCGGCGGGGTCCGGTGCCGTCACCTCGGCGCGGACGGCGTCGAGCATGTCCAGCAGCAGGTGCTCGATCTCCGCGTAGTACTCGTCGATCGCCGTGGACGCGGGGTCCTGCGACTGGATGTCCATCAGGTGCATCGACTCACTCCCGCACTGGAGAGTGCCGGCCCGGCGGGTCCGGCCCCGGCGGCCATCATGGCATGCCGCGCGGTCGGGGCCGGAACGCCGGGTCGCGTCAGCTCGCCAGATGCGGGCCGAGCAGCGTGCGGTCGGCCTCGCTCAGCCGGTCGGACGCCGAGTTGGCCTGGTGCCAGAAGGGATAGAGGAGCGGCGGGGCGCTGAGCTCGTCGAGGCGGGCGCGCTGCTCGGGCGTGAGCTGGACGTCGGTCGCCTCGAGGTTGTCCGCGAGCTGCTCCGCGGTCCGGGCGCCGACGATGAGCGACGTGATGCCCGGGCGGCCGAGCGTCCAGGCGAGCGCGACCTGCGCCGCGGAGACCCCGTGCTCCTCGCCGGTCTCCACAAGCGCCTCGACGATGTCGTAGAGGCCCTCCGGGTCGCGCACGGGCGGCTCGCTCCACTCGGTCAGGTGGCGCGACCCGGCCGGCGCCTCCTTCCCGCGCCGGTACTTGCCGGACAGCAGGCCGCCCGCGAGCGGGCTCCAGACGAGGATGCCGAGCCCCTGGTCGAGGCACGCCGGGACGATCTCGTACTCGATGTCGCGCGCCTGCAGCGAGTAGTAGACCTGATTGGAGACGAAGCGCTGGTAGTGCAGGCGGTCGGAGATGCCGAGCGCCTTGCTCATCTGCCAGCCGCTGTAGTTCGAGCAGCCGACGTAGCGGACCTTGCCGGAGCGCACGAGCGTGTCGAGCGCCTCGAGCGTCTCCTCCAGCGGCGTGATGCCGTCCCATTCGTGGACCTGGTAGAGGTCGATGTAGTCCGTGCCGAGGCGGCGGAGGCTCGCCTCGCAGGCGCGGACGAGGTGCGCGCGCGACAGCCCGGCGTCGTTCTGCCCCTCCCCCATCGGGAAGCGCGCCTTCGTGGCGAGCACGATCTGGTCGCGCCGGTCGCCGATCGCCTTGCCGACGATCTCCTCCGAGCGGCCGTTGGAGTAGACGTTCGCGGTGTCGACGAAGTTCACGCCTGCCTCGAGGCAGAGATCGATCTGCCGTGTGGCGCCCTCCACGTCGATGTCGCCGACGTTCCGGAAGTTGCCGCCGCCGCCCATCCCCATGGTGCCGAGGCACAGCGCGGAGACGCGCAGGCCCGATCGTCCCAGCTGCCGATATTCCATGGCCGCCAACCTACCCCGACGGGCGGATTCGGCCACATCCGCTACCGTGGACCTTCGGCGGATCGCCCACTCGGCCGAGGGGCGCCATCGAGCGTCCCAGCCGTGGCAACGCGCCGGCCTTCGCGCCGGCGGCCAGTCCCGGCGGCCGGGAGTGTCATGCCGCCCAGGCAATCGACACAAGTCCTGGGACGTAGTAGTTCAGTGGTGATCCATGACCGGCATCGAAGGCCCCGCACTGCGGGGTCTTCGTGCTTCCGGGGCGCCTACGCCGCGCCCGGCTTGCCCTCGTTCAGCAGGTCGACGACCGTCCGGATGACGGTGCGGGGCGACTCCACCTTGCTGATGCAGGCGCGGGCGCCGAGCGCGAGCGCGGCCTGCCGGTGCTCGTCCGAGTAGCTGGAGTAGAGGACGATGAGGGCGTCCGGGCTGCCCTCGCGCATCCTCGGCATGGCCTCCAGGCCCGTCATGTCGGGCATCTGCTGGTCGAGCACGATCACGTCCGGAGCGAGCCGCGCGGCGAGTTCGACGGCCTCGCGCCCGTCGCCCGCCTCGGCCACGACATGGAGCCCGAAGTGCTCGGCATAGCGCCGCAGGAGGTCGCGGATGCCGTCATCGTCGTCGACCAGCAGAACGGTCGCCATGCCCCGTGTCTACCTGATTTCGCCGGCGACCGGCACACCATCGGTCGGGATTGACCCCGGATCATGGTGCCCGGCGTGCCGGCGCGCGGCCCGTCAGGCGCCCTCCAGCAGCCCCCACTCGCGCTCGTCGAGCGGCAGGCGGCGCGTCGCCGGGCCGCAGCTCGGGTCGCCCACGCACGCCCATTCGTTGGCGTCGTCGCCGCGGTAGACGACGACCTGACCGCGGCGGATCGCGCCGAGCGCCCACGCCGGCATCTCGAGCTCGAGCGTGTCCCCTTCGCTGCTGACGCTCCGCAGCGTGACGATGTCCTCGTTCATGCGGGCTTCAACGCAGGCGGGCCCCGAAACCTTCGCCGGGCGCCCGTCAGGGGATCCGCACGTTGAAGGCCGTCAGGAGCAGGCGGAACCCGAGCGACTCGTAGAGCCGCTGGGCCGGATTGCCCTCCGTGACGGCGAGGCCGAGCGCGGGCAAGCCGTCCGCCGTGGCGATCCCGAGCGCGCGCTGGAGCAGCGCGCGGCCGGCCCCGCGGCCGCCCGGTCCCCGGAACACCTGCGTGACCCACGGCCCGCCGTACGGCGGCGGGACCTCGTCGGCGTTGACGAGCACCGCGCCGACCACGGTGCCGCTCGCGTCGACGGCCAGGCCGCTGCACCGAAGCAGCGGACCGACGGCGCGCCCGGCCAGCAGGCCGGCGATCTCCGTCGCGTGATCGATCGGACGGGAGAGGTGGGCGTTGTCGGGGTGGTCCGGTGGATAGGCGTGCTCGGCCGCGGGGACGAGGTCGGCCGCGGGGCGGTCCACCGGGCCGAGCCGCAGGCCGGGTGGCGCGGGCGGATCGCGCCACGCCTCCGGCGCCGGATCGGCGACCAGGTCGCGCGACATCACGTGCGCGTGGCGCCCCGC
>DATMVH010000158.1:0-17810 GCA_035563395.1 Solirubrobacteraceae bacterium | reverse complement strand
CGGCCGCATCCGTTCCCGCGCCGTCGTCCCGCGCCGGCGCCGTCACCTGGATCTGCCCCCAGACGACCTCGTGCCTCGCAGGCGCCCACGGCTCGTCGGCGGCGAGCACGGCGCGCACCGTCAGCCACGCCTCGGCGCTCGTGGCCGGCAGCTCCGGGAACGCCGGCTCGGCCGTCTCCTGCGCGCGCAGCGGCCCGACGTCCAGCGTCCCCTCGGCCACGGCCACGCCCTCCTCCTCGAGCGCCCAGTGGAACGCCAGGTGGGCGAGGTCGCGGAAGTCGTGCAGGTTCGCGACGCGCACGCGTCCGGCAGCGGCGTCGCCGTCGATCCGGACGGGCTCGATCACCTTCTTGAACTCGAGCATCCCCGGCGAGGGCGTGCGGTCGGGCAGGAGCAGCCCGTCGGCGACGAAGTTGCCGTCGTGCAGCGGCTCCCCGAAGTCGCCGCCGTAGGCGTAGCGCTCGCCGCCGTCCGCCGTGCGCTGCCGCAGCCCGTGGTCGATCCACTCCCAGATGAAGCCGCCCTGGCAGCGCGGGTGGCGCTCGAAGAGCTCCTGGTACTCCGCGATCCCGCCCGGCCCGTTGCCCATCGCGTGGCCGTACTCGCAGAGGATGAACGGCATGCGGCGGCGGCGCGCGTCGAGCTCCGGGTCGTCCAGCGGGTCCTCCTCGCCGCGGCCGATGGCGTCGACCTCCGCGTGGAAGGCGTACATGCGGCTGTAGACGTCGACGTCCCGGCACGACCAGTCGTGCTCGTAGTGCAGTGGCCGCGACGGGTCGCGCTCGCGCGCCCACGCCGCCATCGCGCCGAGGTTGCGCCCCGCGCCGCTCTCGTTGCCGAGCGACCACATGATGATGCTCGGGTGGTTCTTGTCGCGCTCGACGGTCCGCCGCATGCGGTCCACGAGCGCCTCCTCCCACGCCGGGTCGTCGGACGGGTTCCCGCGCCAGTCGAGCACGAAGAAGCCGTGGGTCTCGAGGTCGCACTCGTCGATGACGTACAGGCCGTACTCGTCGCACAGGTCGAGGAAGCGCGGGTCGGGCGGGTAGTGGCTCGTGCGCACCGCGTTGACGTTGTGCGCCTTCATCAGCACGACGTCGCGCCGCATCAGTTCCTCGGACATCACCCGTCCGTGGTCCGGGTCGAACTCGTGCCGGTTGACCCCGCGCAGCAGCACCCGGCGGCCGTTCACCTTGAGCAGGCCGTCCTCGATCGCCACGGTGCGGAAGCCGATGCGCAGGCGCACCCGCTCGCCCTCGCTCGCCACCTCCGCGTCGTAGAGGCGCGGCACCTCCGCGCTCCAGGGCTCGACCGCCGGCACGGCGACCGTCTCGCCCGTGCCCGCGTCGATCCCGAGCTCCGGGACGGTCACGCGGGCGGGCACGTCCGCGTCCACGCGCAGCGTCCCGCCGCCCGTCGTGTGGTCGAAGTCCGCGTGCACGAACAGGTCCTCGATCCCGCCCTGCGGCCGGGCGAGGACCTTCACCGTGCGGAAGATGCCGGACATCCACCACATGTCCTGGTCCTCGAGGTAGGACCCGGCGGACCACTGGTGCACCCGCACGGCGAGCACGTTGTCCTCGCCCGGGCGCAGCACCTCCGTGACGTCGAACTCCGTGGGAAGGCGGCTGCCCATCGACACGCCGAGCTCGACGCCGTTGAGCCAGGCGCGCAGGCACGAGTCGACGCCCTCGAACCGCAGCGCCGTGCTCGCGCCGCGCCAGTCCTCGGGCACCGCGAAGGTCGCGCGGTAGTCGCCCGTCGGGTTCTCGTCGGGCACGTGCGGCGGCTCGACCGGGAAGGGGAACACGACGTTCGTGTACGCCGGCGCCCCGTAGCCGTGCAGCTGCCAGAGCGAGGGCACGGGCAGCCGGTCCCAGCTCGCGTCGTCGAAGTCCGCGGCGACGAAGTCGAGCGGGGCGTCCGCGCGCGGCGAGAGCCGGAAGGCCCAGTCGCCGTCGAGGGTCAGCGACGGCGCGTCCGACCGGAGGAACGCGCGCGCGGCGCGCACCCCGCGCGCCGGCGCGATGGTCTCGTGATAGGGCGTCGTCATAGGACCACCGGCCTTCCGTCTTACTTGACGCTTCCGGCCGTGAGGCCGCTCTGCCAGTACCGCTGGAGGAGCACGAAGGCGAGGATCATCGGTGCCACCGCCAGCAGCGAGCCGATGAGGATACCCGCGTCACCGAGCCCGCGGATGCCGACGGTGAGCGGATACCACTTCGGCTCGGAGAGCATGATCAGCGGCAGGAAGTAGTTGTTCCACGTCGCCACGAAGGCGAAGATCGCGACGGTCACGAACCCCGGCACGAGCAGCCGGAAGGCGACCGAGCGAAAGATCGTGAGCTCACCGGCGCCGTCCAGCCGTGCGGCCTCGATCAGCTCGGTGGGGATCGCGCGCTCCGCGTAGACGCGCATCAGGTAGACGCCGAAGGGGCTGACGCTGCACGGCAGGATGATCGAGAGCGGATTGTTCGTCAGGCCGATCTCCGCGAACAGCAGGTACGTCGGCGTCGCGAGCGCCTGCGTCGGCACCATCACCGCGCCAAGCACGAGCCAGAACAGCGGCTCGCGCCCACGGAAGGAGAAGCGCGCGAAGCCGTATCCGGCCGCGGTGGCGAACAGCGCCGCGATGACGGCGCTCGTGATCGAGTACAGCGCCGTGTTGCGGATCCACAGCAGGTAGGAGCCGCCGGCGAGGTCGCGCGCGGCGAACAGGTCCCGGATGTTCTGGAAGAAGTGGAAGTCGTCGGCGAACCACAGCCCGAACGTGCTGAAGAGATCCGTGCTCGCCTTCGTCGAGGCGACGAACAGCCAGAACAGCGGGAACAGGAAGTAGACGAACGCGGCCAGCATCACCAGCGTGGGCAGCGCCGCGCTCGCACGCGAACCGGTGCGGGGTCTCCCCGCACCGGTTCCCGTTGTCATGACGTGCGGGCGATCACGCCCGCGAGCGGTGTCGCCTCACCCCTTGACGCTGCCGGCGGTCAGACCGCTCTGCCAGTAGCGCTGCAGGAAGATGAAGGCGATGATCAACGGCACCACCGAGATCATCGAGCCGGCGATGACGGTGTTGAAGGCCGCCGTGGCGCCGCCGCCGGCCGCGGCTTGGCTGTTCCACTGCGCGAGTCCGACGGTGAGCGGGTACCAACGCGGCTCTGACAGCATCACGAGCGGCAGGAAGTAGTTGTTCCATGTCGCCACGAAGTTGAACAGCAGCACGGTGACGAACCCCGGGGCCAGCAGGCGGAACGCCACCTGCCAGAAGATCCGGAACTCCCCCGCGCCGTCGATCCGCGCCGCCTCCATCAGGTCCGACGGCACCGCCCCCTCCGCGTAGATGCGCATGAGGTAGATGCCGAACGGGCTCACCAGGGACGGCAGGATGACCGACAGCGGGTTGTTCGTCAGGCCGATCTCCGCGAACATCAGGTACGTCGGGATCGCCAGCGCCGTCGTCGGCACCATCACGGAGCCGAGCACGACCCAGAACAGCAGGTTCTTTCCCTTGAACTCGAACTTCGCGAACCCGTAGCCGGCCGCGGCACAGATCAGCCCGGCGCCGACCGCGCTGATGAACGAGTACCCGAGCGTGTTCCGCAGCCACGTCCAGAAGACGCCGTCGTCCTTGCTGAACGTCTCGCTGATGTTGTCGAAGAGGTTGAAATCCGCGAACCAGAGTCCGAACGAGTCGAACAGGTCGTTGATCGACTTCGTCGACGCGATGAGCAGCCAGCCCAGCGGCATCAGGAAGTACACCAGGAAGGCCAGCATGAAGATCGTCGGGAAGACGAACCCCTTGTCGGCTCCAGGCTTCGCCGACGTCCCGCGCTTCTTCGCCCGCTTGACGGCCGGCGCCTCGGGTGCTGCGGTGGGGACGGCGCTCATCGCTCCTCCTGCTTCCGCGACGCGTACATGACGAAGTACGACACGATGAACACCACCACGCCGAGCAGGAACGACAGCGCGGCCGCGTAGTTCAGGCGCTGGTCGGAGAACGCGAGGTTGTAGACGTAGAGGTTCGGCGTGTACCCCTTGCCGATCACCTCCGGGGCGATGGTCGCGAAGATCTGCGGCTCGGCGAACAGCTGGAAGGAGCCGATCACCGAGAAGATGGCGCACAACAGCAGCGCCGGCCGCAGCAGGGGCAGCTTGACGTGCAGCGCCGTGCGGACCGCGCCGGCGCCGTCGACCGCCGCGGCTTCATAGAGCTCCGTCGGGATCGACCGCAGCGCGGCGTAGAGGATGATCATGTTGTAGCCCGTGTACGTCCACGTCGACACGTTGGCGATCGAGAACAGCATCGTGCTCTCGCTCAGGAAGTTCGGCGGCGGGACGTTGATCGCGTCCGCGAGGTCGGCGAACGGGCCGAAGTCGCGGCCGTAGAGGAAGCCCCACATCAGCGCCGCGATGACCGTCGGCACCGCGTACGGGACGAAGATCCCCACGCGGAAGAGCTTGGGGAACCAGACCTTGCCGGAGTCGAGGATCATCGCGAACACGAGCGCGAGCAGGAGCATGATCGGGACCTGGATGAGCAGGAACAGCGCGACGCGACCGATGCCGCGGGTGAACTCCCGGTCCTGCAGGCCGTCGATGTAGTTGTCCAGCCCGACGAACTGGTTGCCGCCGACGAGTTGCTCTCGGAACAGGCTCAGATACAGCGCGTACAGCAGCGGCGCGATGAACAGCCCGAGGAACAGCACCATGAACGGCAGCGTGAAGAGGAAGCCGGCGGCGCCGTGCGATCCCGGCTTCTTCTTGCGGCGGCCGGCCGCCCGCCTGGTGGTGGGGCCGGCAGCGGTAGCGGTGGCTTGCGACATGTCTGTCGTGAGAGGTAGTGAGGGAAGGGGCCCGCCGCCGGCGGGCCCCTCCGTGACTATTGGCCCTCGACCGTCAGGCCCTGTTGCTGGGCGTAGTTGACGACGGCGTCCTGCCACGGCTGTAGTGCCGCCGTCGCGCCCTCACCCCGGTCGACGGTCCTCGCCTTGATGTCGTCGCCCTGGGTCGCCACGAACTCGTGGATCGGCGTCCACTCCCAGCCCGTGTCCACGGCGTCGGCCATCTCGGCGTAGACCTGGTTGACCTTCTGGCCGCCGTAGAACTCGTACGGCTGGTTGAGCCACTCCTGGCTCTCCAGCATGAAGTTCTGCGGCGGGAACAGGAACCGGTCGTACGAGAACATCTCGACCGGCTGGCGCTCCTGCAGGATCCAGCGCGCGAGCTCGGCGGCCGCGGCCTTGTTCGGGCTGTCCTTCAGGACGGCGAGCGTGGAGCCGCCCCAGTTGCCGGACACCGTCTGGCCGGCCTCCCACTGCGGCAGCGCCTGGGCGCGCCACTTGCCCTTCGAGTTCTCCGTGTAGGACTGGAGGAAGATCGGCCCCCATGCCGCCGAGATCCAGCCCGCGTACTTGCCGCGCGCGAAGCCCTGATACCAGGCGTCGTTGAAGTCGGCGTCGTCCGTGATGGCGCCCGACGCGTACAGCTTGTCCCAGAACTCCGTGACTTCCCTGATCTCGGGGCTGGTGAGGTTGACTCTGAGGTTGTTCGGGTCGCCGCTGAAGGGGCGCGCCCCGTTCTGCCAGAAGAGGCCCAGCCACTGCCCCGTCTGACCACCCGGCATGTTGACCAAGTACGAGTCCGGGTTGGCCCTGTGGTACTTCTCGGCGGCGGCCGCGAACTCGTCCCACGTCTCGATGGGCGTCTTGATGCCGGCCTTGTCGAGCAGGTCCTTGCGATAGATGAACCCGAGCGGCCCCGTGTCCCACGGGACGCCGTAGATCGCTCCGTTCAGGTTGATCTGCTGCTGAATCCACTCCGGGTAGTCGGAGAGGAAGTCGTCGGGCAGGTACGGCGTCAGGTCGAGCAGGCTCTCGGTGAGCGTGAAGCTCGGGATGTACTGGAACTCCATGTGGACGACGTCCGGCAACCCCCTGCCCGACTTGAGGACGGTGCGGAGCTTCTGATAGTGCGGGTCGCCCTGCCCGACGTTCTGCACCTTGACGTTGATGTTCGGGTACGCCTTCTCGAACATCTGCACTGCTTCAGCGGTGCCCGGCGTCCACGCCCATAGCGTCAGGTTCGCCGGCTTCTTCAGCTCGGCGGCCATGTCGACCTTCTCGGTAGTGCCGCCTCCGCCTCCGCCTCCGCCTCCTTCGCCGCCGTCGTCACCGCCGCACGCGGCTACGACAAGACCCAGCGCGAGGCACAGGGTCGCCAGCAGGACACGCCAGCGGATGCCGGCAGCCTTCGACGAACTGCTCACATCAACTCCCCTCTCGATTGACTCCTCCCCGGGGCTTCCCCAGCACCCGGACATCCCATGGTCCCAGATCGAGACCATCGCCGCTACGGAACTCCGTCGCGGACAATACGTCGTTCATCTCCGTGGGCAGCGTCAGGCGCGCCGGCTCCCACGACCAGTTCGACACGAACGCGAGCCGCTCCCCTGCGGCATTCCGCGCCGTGGTCACCGTGACGCTCTCCGGCCGGCCGTCCCACGGATCCGCCTCCGGGCGCAGCCAGCGCGCCAGCGCGACGGCGAGCGCCCGGTCCGGCAGCGTGCCCACGTAGGTCACGCGGCCCTCGCCGTGCGCCCGCGTCGTGACCGCCGCCCAGCGGCCGAGGTGCGGGTGGTCGTAGGCCACGAGCGTCTGTGCGTCTTCGGGGACGAGCGCGTCGGCCCAGGCCGTCGCGGTCGCGCCCTCCGGGAGCGGGAAGTCTGCGCCGTCGGCCGCGCGCAGCGCGACGGGCACCCCGAGGTTCGTGTACTCCTGGTACGTCGCTCCCACCGCCTCGCGCAGCCGGCCGGGCATGACCTCCGCCCGGGGCCGCGCCTCCGGATCGGCGTAGCCGCTCCGGAACCCGATGACGAGATGCCCGCCCGCCGCCGCATAGGCGCCGAGCAGGTCGAGCAGCTCGTCGTCCGCCACGTAGAGCGCCGGCACCACGAGCACCGGCCAGCGCTCGACGAGCGCCGCCGCGTCCCTGCCGGCGTCCTGCGCGTAGACGATGTCGGCCTGCAGGCCGGCGCCGAAAAGGCCCTCGTAGAACCGCGCGAGAATCCGCTCGTAGGCGCCGCGGTCCGGCGTGCCCCCGCCCTCGACGGCAAGCGGCGAGTGGAACTCCATCGCCCACTTGCTTTCGCGCGAGTAGAGGATGCCGACGTCGGCGTCCGGGACGAGGTCGACGACCCGCTCGCCGGCGCGGGCAAGCTCGCTTGCGATGCGCGTGACCTCGGCGTAGCAGCGGTTCGGCGTGCCGTCGTGGTTGAGCACGCCGAGCCAGTACGCCTCGTGGCCGTAGTGGATGGAGTGCCAGTGCCAGTACTCCACCATCCGCGCGCCGCGGGCCACGAGCGCCCACGCCGCCTGGCGCCACTGGCCGTCGTAGGCCGGGTAGTTCGTGTGCGGCTCGCCGATCGCCAGGGCGTTCGTCTCGGTGACGAGGAACGGCTGGTCGCGCGCGCCGCGCGTCAAGTCGGCCTGCAAGTGCACCGCCCACGCGCCGACCTGGCGCAGCCACGCCGGGCCCGGCGGCGTCGCGCCCGGCGGCGCCGGCGGCATCGCGAACGCGTCCTGCATGGCGTAGTACGGGTTCACGGCCGCGATGTCGAGCGGACGGTTGAGCTCGGCCGGGTCGAAGGCCGGGCGCGACAGCGCCATGCAGGTCGTGAGGAACTGGTCCGGCCGCGCGAGCTCGCGCACGATGGCCGCCTGCTCGGCGATGAAGCTCGTCGTGATCTCCGCCTGGTAGCGGCGCCACTCGAGGTCGTAGGAGGGGACCGTGTTGCCGTCCGGCGTCCACAGCTCGTCCCAGCGGGCGATCCGGTGCGACCAGTAGACGAGGCCCCACCGCTCGTTGAGCGTCTCGACGTCGCCGTACTTCGCGCGCAGCCGGTCGACGAAGCCCTGGAACGCGCCGCGGTTGTGGAAGAGCTCGATGCCGGGCTCGTTGTCGACCTGGTAGCCGATGATCGCCGGGTGGTCCGCGTAGCGGCCCACGACCCGGCGCGTGACCCGCTCGGCGTGCCAGCGGAACGCCGGGTGCGTGTAGTCGGCGTCCTGCCGGTGACCGTAGGGGATCCGCCGCCCGGTTTCGCGTTCGCCACGCACCTCCGGGTACTTGCGGACGAGCCACGGCGGCATGGCGTACGTCGGCGTGCCGAGGATCACGCGGATGCCGCGCGCGTGCGCGCCGTCCAGCACGGGCTCCAGCCAGTCGAGCTCGAAGCGCCCGTCCTCGGGCTCCCACGTCGACCACACCGACTCGCCGACGCGGATCACCGTGAGGCCGGCCTCGGCCATCAGGTCGAGGTCGCGCTCGAGGCGGTCGTAGGGCTGGTACTCGTGGTAGTAGGCGACGCCGTACAGCACTTGACGCGGCAGGCGCGCCAAGGGCTCCGGGGACGCGCCGGCGCTCACGTCGGCATCCTCGTTTGCACTCCTCCCTGCCGAGCCTGCGCGGCCGGCCTCGAACTCGACATGCGACCGGGCGCGGGCGCGCACCGGGGCGCGGCAGGATGCTGCGCCGGCCGCCCGGTGTCAACGCGACGTTCCGCTATGCGGAACCCTCTCACGCGGGCGCCCCTACCCCTCCACCGGCTCGAAGCAGCACGGCGTCGTCAGGATCCGGTCGTGGCCGGCCGCGCGCAGCTCGCGTGTCAGCCGGAATGCGCCGCGGCCGCCACGGATGTCCTGGCTCGACGCGCCGATCATCACGCGCACCTCGTCGGGCTCCACGACGCGCCGCAGAGCCGATCCCGGTGAACGCGGTGCGGTCGGCGTGCAGCCGCAAGGTCACGCGCGTGAAGCCGGCGAGCTCGATCACCGGGCGCGTGACCTGCGCCACGACGTCGCTCGTGGAGAGCTGGAAGACCTCCGTCCCGGCGCGCTCGCCGGCGCTGCGCACGACGCGACACGTCGACCTCGCCGTTCGTCGGAGCCTCCTCGGCGGACACGCCGGAGTCGTCGTGCGCGAACGCGGTGTACGAGAGGCCGTGGCCGAACGGGAAGGCCGGCGACGGGTCGACGTCGCTCACCTCGCCGCTGTGGCCCCCGACGACGGGGTGCGGGTACGAGTGCGGCTGCGCGCCGGCGCTGCCCGGGATCTGCACGGACAGCTTGCCGGACGGCACCGTGCCGGTGCCGAGCAGCGCGTCCCCCGCCTCGCCGGGCGACCCGGCGACGCGGTGCATGAGCATGGCGTCGCGCAGCTCGCGCGGGCCCGTCGGCACGGGGGCCTCGTCGCGCGCCGCGCGCGACGCCGAGTAGCCCGCGAAGTGCGTGAGCGTGGCCCCGACGCCCGCCGACTCGAGCCCGCGCACGTACGCCGTCCCGATCACGCCGACGAGGTAGGGGTCCTCCCCGATCGCCTTCTCGACGCGGGCCCAGCGGTGGTCGAGCACGGGGCAGAGGCCCTGATGGACGCCAGCCGCCGCCATCCCCGCGCCGATCCGGCGCGTCATCCGCTCGACTGCCTCCGGATCGGAGGTCCCGCCCCCCGCCGCCGCGGTGCCGCGGTGGGATGCACGGTCGCGTCGAAGGTCGTGAAGCCCGTCCGGCGCGCGTCGTACGCGCCCGCCTCCTCCCGCGGCGCCGGCTCGGCGAACGCCTCCTGCATGGGCGCGACGTTGCCTCGCCCGAGGTCCGCGCCGACCCGGACGCTCCCCGGCTCGGCCAGCTTCTCGTCGAGCGTCGCCTCGCCCAGCGGCACGTCGACGCGCTCGTCGAGCGACCGCGACGCGTCCGCCCAAAGCTGCGACTCCGAGCGTGTTCGCGTGTCCTCGCTCACCGGCTTCCTGTTCCGTCGTCTCGGGTCCTCGCCCCGCGGCGAGGCGGAAGCATGCCATGCCGCCTCCATTCGGCGTGTTGGGATCAGTACCCGGACCTGGCACGTTCGCAATAGCGAAACCTGGGGAACCGGGCGGTTGACAGGTGAGGGCCCTGTTTGGATTGATGCAGGAAGGGGTCGGAGCCGGCGGGAGGGCCGGGCCGACGGGCCACCACGGGAGGACGGCGGCGGCGCCGCCCGGGAGCGCGCATGGCAGAACCCACGTTCAATAGGCGCAAGTTCGTCGTAGGAGCGGCCGCGGTCGGCCTCGGCGCGGCCGGGGTGATCGCCACGACGGGACCGCCGTTCGGCGGCGGCTCCCGGACGATCTCCTACTGGCACCTCTTCTCCGGCGGCGACGGCGAGCGGATGAACCAGATGCTCGACGCGTTCGCCAGGTCGGGCCGCGACGTGGAGGTCGAGCCGGTGACGCTGCAGTGGGGGCCGCCCTACTACACCAAGCTCCAGCTCGCCGCGGTCGGCGGGCGGCCGCCGGACGTCGCGGTCTCGCACGCCACGCGTCTCGCGTCCCTCGCACCCGCCGGCCTGCTCGAGGAGCTGACGCCCGAGCTGCTGGGCCGCCACGGGATCACGCCCGACAAGTTCGAGCCGGCGGTGTGGGAGCAGGGCCAGTTCGAAGGGCGGCAGTTCGCGATCCCGCTCGACACCCACCCGTTCGTCCTCTACTACAACACCGACCTCGCGAAGAAGGCGGACCTGCTGGGCGACGACGGGCGCCTGCGCCCCTTGAACGGCGAGCAGGAGGTGCTCGACGCCTTTGCGGCGTTCAAGAAGGCGTCGGGCCAGTGGGGCGTCGTGACCGAGATCCGCGGGGTCAGCCTATGGCGGCTGTTCCTCACGCTCTACGGCCAGCAGCGGGGCGGGCCGATCTTCTCGGCCGACGGCACGGAGCTCACGCTCGAGGACGACAAGGCGCTGCGCGCGCTCGAATTCATGCAGCAGCTCGGCGCGCGCAAGCTGATGCCGACGAACCTCGACTACCCGGCCTCGATCGCGAACTTCTCCAATGCGACGACCGGCACGATGCTGCAGGGCGAGTGGGAGGTCACGACCTTCCAGGCGGCGGAGATGCCGTTCGACATGACGCCCGTCCCGAACATCATGGGGGAGCAGGTGACGCAGGCAGACGTGCACGCCTTCGTCATCCCGAAGTCCGACGGCCGCCCTCAGGAGCGCCTCGACGCGACGCTCGAGTTCGTCGCCGGGATGCTCGGCCTGTCCCACACTTGGGCGCAGGGGGGCCATGTGCCCGCGTGGCGTCCCGTGCTCGAGAGCGAGAAGTACCGCAAGCTCGAGCCGCAGTCGCACTACGCCGTGGCCGCGGAGAAGACGGTCGTCGATCCGGCCGTGTGGTTCTCCGGCTCCGGGTCGGACCTCGAGAACGAGGCCTGGGGCGCGTTCCTCGGCGTCGTGGCCGGCGGCTCCAAGCCGCAGGCTGGGCTCAGCCAGTTCCGTGCGGCGATGGAGCAGTTCCTCGAGAAGCCGAGCCCGGTCTGACGTCATGGCGACCCAACAGCAATCCCTCAGCACCTCGGCGATCGACGTCCGCCCGCGCGGCGCGCGGCGCCGGCACGACGACCGCGAGCGCGCCGGCTGGGCGCTCGCCACGCCGTTCTTCGTCCTCTACTTCCTCTTCCTGCTGTGGCCCGTGCTGGCCGCGGCGTGGAAGAGCCTCTTCTCCGACAGCCTCGCGGGCGGCGAGGCCGACTTCCGCGGCCTCGGCAACTACGGCGAGCTGCTCGGCGACGGCGACTTCTGGGCGTCGATGTGGCACACGGTGCTGTTCACGCTCCTCAGCACGCCGCCGCTGATCCTCCTGCCGCTGGTGTTCGCGCTGCTCGTGAACCGCGTCGCGAAGGGCCAGTGGCTGTTCCGGCTCGCCTTCTTCGCGCCCTACGTGCTGCCGGTCTCCGTCATCGTCCTCGTCTGGAACTGGCTCTACCAGCCCGGCTTCGGCCTCATCAACGGCTACCTCACGGAGCTCGGGCTCGCCGAGGTCAACTGGCTCGGCGCGGAGGGCACGGCGATGATCTCCGTGGTCATCGCGACGGTGTGGTGGACGCTCGGGTTCAACTTCGTGCTCTTCCTCGCCGGCCTGCAGGAGATCCCGACGGAGCTCTACGACGCCGCCAAGACCGACGGCGCGGGCGCGTGGGCGCAGATCCGCTGGATCACCCTGCCGCTGCTGCTGCCCACGACGGTGCTCGTCGCGGTGCTGCAGATCATCGCCTCGCTGAAGGTGTTCGACCAGATCTACCTGCTGCTCCAGGGCGGGCCGAACTTCTCGACCCGGCCGGCGATCCAGTACATCTACGAGAACGGCTTCACGCAGTACCGAGTGGGCTACGCCTCGGCGCTGTCGTTCGTCTTCTTCCTGGTGATCGTCGCCATCTCGGTCCTGCTGTTCGCGGGGCTGCGCCGGCTGCAAAGGGGGACGCCCGCATCATGACCGTGCAAGCCGATCAGGTCGGCACCCCGGCGGCCGCGCGCCCGACCGCCGCGTCCGCGGGCCGCCGGCGCGGGCGCCTGCGCCCCGGCGGCGCGCTCGTCATCGCCGTGCTCGTGATCGCGGCGATCGTCTGGCTGATCCCGTTCGCGTGGGCGATCGCCACGTCGCTCAAGCCGGACGAGGAGACGACGGCGACGCCGGTGAGCTGGACGGCGTCGACCGTCACCTTCGACGCGTACGACAGCATCCTCGGCCGCGGCGACATCTTCCGCTGGTACTTCAACTCGGCGCTCGTCTCGGTCGTCGTGACCGGGCTCACGGTGCTGCTGGGCTCCATGGCGGCGTTCGCGTTCTCGCGCATCCGGTTCCGCGGCCGCGAGGTCCTCTACTTCCTCATCGCCGCGGGCCTCATCGTGCCGTTCCAGGCGCTCATCGTGCCGCTGTTCGAGGAGATGGACACGCTCGGGCTCGTCGACACCTACTGGGCGATCATCCTGCCCCAGGTCGCGTCGCCGATCGCCGTGCTCGTCTTCAAGCGGTTCTTCGACGGGATCCCGCGCGAGCTCGAGGAGAGCGCGCTCGTGGACGGCGCGAGCGCGTGGCGCATCTACTGGCAGATCTGGATGCCGCTGGCGCGCCCGGCGACCGCGGCGGTGGCGATCTTCACGTTCGTCATCACGTGGAACAACTTCATCTGGCCGTTCGTGGTGACGACGGCGCGGTCGCTGCAGACGATCCCCGTCGGCCTGTCGACGGTGAACTCGTTCTACGGCGCGCAGTACGCGCAGATCATGGCGCTGGCGATCCTCGGCGCGCTGCCGCTGCTGATCGCCTTCCTGCTGTTCCAGAAGCAGATCGTCCAGGGCATCTCGAACACGGGTCTGAAGGGCTGATGGAACGCGAAGGCGTGCGGAAGCGGCCTCGAGCGGGCGCCGCGCGCGGATGAGAACGACAACGATTGCGGAGGCGGACTTGGGCGTGGAGAACTCGGCGCGGATGGTGATCGACCCGGCGTTCACGGTCGCGAAGGTGGACGACCGCGTGTTTGGCTCCTTCGTCGAGCACATGGGCCGCGCCGTCTACGGCGGGATCTACGAGCCGGGGCACGAGACGGCCGACGAGCACGGCTTCCGCGGCGACGTCGCGGACCTCGTGCGCGAGCTCGGCGTCACGCTCGTGCGGTACCCGGGCGGCAACTTCGTCTCCGCCTACGACTGGGAGGACGGCGTGGGGCCGCGCGACCGCCGGCCCACGAAGCTCGACCTCGCGTGGCGGTCCTTCGAGAGCAACGAGGTCGGCACGGACGAGTTCATGACGTGGGCGCGGCAGGTCGGCACGGAGCCGATGTTCGCGGTCAACCTCGGCACCCGCGGGATCGACGCCGCGCGCAACCTCGTGGAGTACTGCAACGCGCCGACGGGCAGCCGCTACGCCGACTGGCGCGCCGAGAACGGCCATCCCGACCCGTACGGCATCAAGCTGTGGTGCCTCGGGAACGAGATGGACGGGCCGTGGCAGATCGGCCAGAAGACGGCCGTCGAGTACGGCCGCATCGCGGCCGAGGCGGGCAAGGCGATGCGCCTGATCGACCCGACGATCGAGCTCTGCGTCGTCGGCAGCTCGAACTCGGGCATGCCGACCTTCGGGGCGTGGGAGGACACGGTCCTCGACCTCGCCTGGAACGTCGCCGACTACGTCTCGCTCCACACCTACTACGACCCGCTCGGCTATCCGGACCTCGACGCGTATCTCGCCTGCTCGCTCGACCTCGACCGGATGATCGACACGGTCGTGGCGACGGCCGACGCCGTGGCGGGCCGCCGGCGCAGCCGCAAGAAGATCGGGCTCAGCGTCGACGAGTGGAACATCTGGCACCAGAAGGCCAACCCGCACCACACGGACGTCACGGGGCCGTTCAAGCACGCGCCGGCGCTCGCCGAGGACGATCAGACGGTCGCCGACGCGCTCGTCGTCGGCTGCCTGCTGATCACGCTGCTGCGCCACGCCGACCGCGTGAAGGTCGCCTGCCTGGCCCAGCTCGTCAACGTGATCCCGCCGATCCGCACGCTGAACGGCGGCCCGGCCTGGCGGCAGACGACGTTCTTCCCCTTCATGCACGCCTCGCGCTTCGGGCGCGGGACGGTCCTGCGCGTGGAGCCGGAGGGCCCGGTGTACGACGTGGAGGGCGAGGGCGCCGTGCCCGTGCTCGAGACGACGGCCGTGCTCGACGCGGCGGGCGGCGCGCTCACGGTGTTCGCCGTCAACCGCGGCGGCGCGTCGCTTCCGCTCGAGGTGGTGCTGCGCGAGCTCGACGGCGTGGAGGTCGGCGAGCACCTCGTGCTGGCCGACGACGACCTCGACGCCGGCAACACGGCGGAGGTGCCCGACCGGGTCGGTCCGCGGACGCAGACCGGCACGGAGGTCCGCGGCGCGAGCCTGCACGCCGAGCTCCCGCCGCGGTCCTGGAACGTCATCCGCCTGCACGGCGGCGTCCTCGAAGGGACCGCATGAGCCCGGAAGGAGAGCGCTGCGTCGTCGGGATCGACTTCGGGACGCTGTCGGGGCGCGCCGTGGTGGTGCGCGTCTCCGACGGCGCCGAGCTCGGCTCGGCGGTGCACGAGTACGAGTCGGCGGTGATCGACGACGTGCTGCCCGCGTCGGGCGCGAAGCTGCCGCCGGACTGGGCGCTGCAGGATCCCGACGACTACATCAGCGTGCTCCGCAACGCGGTCCCGGCCGCGTTGCGGGCGGCGGGCGTCGAGCCCGAGCAGGTCGTCGGCATCGGGACGGACTTCACGGCGAGCACGCCGATGCCCGTCCTCGCCGACGGCACGCCGCTGTGCAAGGTCGACGAGCTCCGCGAGCGCCCGCACGCGTGGGTGAAGCTGTGGAAGCACCACGCCGCCCAGTCGCACGCCGACCGCATCACGTCCCTCGCCGCGGAGCGCGGGGAGTGGTGGCTGCCGCGCTACGGCGGCCGCATCTCCTCCGAGTGGGAGTTCGCCAAGGCGCTGCAGGTGCTCGAGGAGGACGCGGAGGTCTACGGCCGCACGGAGCGCTGGATCGAGGCGGCCGACTGGATCGTCTGGCAACTGTGCGGCCGGGAGACGCGCAACATCTGCACCGCCGGCTACAAGGCGATCCACCAGGACGAGGGCTACCCGTCGCCGGACTACCTCGCGGCGCTCAACCCGGACTTCGCCGGCTTCGTCCAGGAGAAGCTCGAGCACCCGCTCTCGCTGCTCGGCGACCGCGCGGGCTCGCTCACGCGGCAGGCGTCCGAGTGGACGACGCTGCCCGAGGGGATCGCCGTCGCGGTCGGCAACGTCGACGCGCACGTCACCTCGCCCGCCGCCAAGGCGATCCAGCCGGGACAGATGCTCGCCGTCATGGGGACCTCCACCTGCCACGTGATGAACGGCGACCACCTCGCCGAGGTCCCCGGCATGTGCGGCGTCGTCCACAACGGCATCGTGCCCGGCCTCTACGGCTACGAGGCCGGGCAGAGCGGCGTGGGCGACATCTTCGGCTGGTACGTCGAGCAGGGCGTCCCGCCCGCCTACCACGAGGCGGCGCGGGAGCGCGGCCTCGGCCTGCACGAGCACCTGTCCGACCTGGCGAGCCGCCAGCGGATCGGCGAGCACGGGCTCGTGGCGCTCGACTGGCACAGCGGCAACCGCTCCGTCCTCGTCGACCACGAGCTCAGCGGCATGATCGTCGGGCTCACGCTCTCGACCAAGCCGGAGGAGATCTACCGCGCGCTGCTCGAGGCCACGGCCTTCGGGACGCGCAAGATCATCGAGGCCTTCGAGGCCGCGGGGCTGCCCGTCGACGAGCTCGTCGTGGCCGGCGGGCTGCTCAAGAACCCGTTCCTGATGCAGATCTACGCGGACGTCACGCGAAAGGAGCTGAGCCTGATCGTGTCGGACCAGGGGCCGGCGCTCGGATCGGCCATGCACGCCGCCGTCGCCGCCGGGTGCTACCCGGACATCGAGGCCGCCACGGAGGCGATGGGCAAGGTGCGGCGCGCCGCGTACACGCCCGACCCGAAGAGCTCGGAGGCCTACGACGCGCTGTACGCGGAGTACGACACGCTCCACGACTACTTCGGGCGCGGCGCGAACGAGGTCATGCACAAGCTGCGGGCGATCCGGCGGGAGGCGCGGGCATGAGCGACCACGTGGACCGCGTGCGCGAGGAGGTGTGCGCGCTGCACGGCGAGCTCGTGCGCAGCAACCTCGTCGCGTGGACCAGCGGCAACGTCTCCGCCCGCGTGCCCGGCGAGGAGCTGATGGTGATCAAGGCCAGCGGCGTGTCCTTCGACGAACTGACGCCGGAGGCGATGGTCGTCTGCGACCTGCGCGGCGAGGTGGTGCGCGGCGACCTCTCGCCCTCCAGCGACACGCTCACGCACGCCTACGTCTACCGCGAGATGCCCGACGTCGGCGGCATCGTGCACACGCACAGCGGCTACGCCACCGCGTGGGCCGCGCGCAACGAGGAGATCCCGTGCGTGCTCACCGCGATGGCCGACGAGTTCGGCGGCCCGATCCCGGTCGGGCCGTTCGCGCTGATCGGCGGCGAGGAGATCGGCCACGGCATCGTGGAGACGCTCTCCGGCCACCGCTCGCCCGCGGTGCTCATGCGCTCGCACGGCGTGTTCACGATCGGCCCGACCGCGAAGTCCGCCATGAAGGCCGCGGTGATGTGCGAGGACGTCGCGCGGACGGTCCACCTCGCGCGCACGCTCGGCACCCCGGTTCCGCTCGCTCGAGAGGAGATCGACGCACTCTATGACCGCTACCAGAACGTCTACGGCCAGCGCTGACGGCGCCGGCGCCGCCGCCCCCGGCCGGCCACGGATCGGCCTGCTGGGGATCATGCAGGAGCTCTACGACGAGATGCTGCCGGGCATCACCGAGCGCCAGGCCGGCTACGCGCGCGAGGTGGGCGAGGCGCTCGCCGGCGTCGCCGACGTGCAGGTCGCCGAGCCCGCGCGCAACCGCGCCGACATCGAGCGCCGCGTCGCCGAGTTCGAGGCGGCTGGCGTCGACGGCCTGCTCGTGGTCATGCTCACCTACGGGCCGGGCATGCGCGTCGTGCGGGCCCTGTCGGAGACCAGGCTGCCGATCTGCCTGGCCAACATCCAGCCCGTGCCGCAGGTCACGGAGGCCTGGGACATGGCCGACCTGACCTACAACCAGGGCGTCCACGGCGCGCAGGACACCGCCAACGCGATGATGCGCGCGGGCGTGCCGTTCCACGTCATCACGGACGACTGGCAGGCGGAGTCGTTCCGCGCCTCGGTCGAGCGCTGGGCGCGCGCGGCCCGCGCCGTCACCGCGTGGCGATCGCTGAAGGTGGCGGTCTTCGGCTACGGGATGAACGAGATGGGCGACATCCGCATCGACGAGACGGGGCTGCTGCGGGCGCTCGGGCCGCAGGTGCACTACCTGGCGCCCGGTTTGCTGCACCGTACGGTCGAGCAGGTCACGCGCGCGGAGATCGA
>DATMVH010000157.1:0-2055 GCA_035563395.1 Solirubrobacteraceae bacterium | reverse complement strand
GGCGCCGCCCCACACTCCGGTTTCCAGGCGCCAGTTGATTTCCGCGGCGATTCCGTACAACCGGTCGACGAACGCGTCGAGTTGCACGTCGGTGCGGCGCGCCGGGATCACGTCCACGGCTGGCGTCTTGGTGCGAACGAGCGTGTGGTACCGGAACTCCGGCGCCGGGTTCCCTTCCGCGCGACGCGCGAGCAGGTACGACGTCGGTTGCAGGTCCACCAGTGCCTCGGCGGGATTGAGCCGCTTCGCCTTGACCTTCCGGTCGACGATGCCGCCGTCCGCCTCTTCGAGGTCGAAGTAGCCGATGAACGTCCAGTCGACGCCGGGGAGCTGCAACGTGAATTCGCGCTCGGCGCTCACCGGCTGGAGACGCGGCGCGACGGTTCGCTCGTATGCGGTGACGACGGCGACGCCCGAGTCCTTGAGCGTGTCGGGTTTCTCGCCGTTCCAGTCGACCCTTTCGCGGGTAGACCGGTCGTCCCACTCGTCGCTGAAGGCGTCGAGCACGTCCGGCGTGGCGAGGCGTTCCCCCGCGTCGATCTGCTGCTGATCGGCCTGCGCCTCGGCCGCGGCGACAGCGGAGCCGAGGATCATGCTTCCGGACGGCGGTTCGTACTCGCTGTCGATGTAGCGCTTGCGCCACTTCAACGGGCACCGCAAGTAGGTGTTGACGCTGCTGACGGACAGGTGGTCGACCGGGAGGACGCGCGGTATGTCCAGCGTCGTCACGCCGCTGCCCCCGTCGTCTGAGCGGGCGGCTGTCCGACGGCGGCAATCGCTTCGAGGATCGGGTCGACGAGGCGCCGCGGGAGCCGATCGAGGCTGCGGTTGAGCGCCTGCTGCGCCTGATCGTCCGTCATCTCGCGCGGCTCGTGGCCGGCGGCGGCGCGAATGATGTTCGCAAGCGCTGCGGGACTCAGGCCCTTCTCCGCGGCCTTGGCGTTGATCTTGCCTCGCTGCGCCGCAGTCGCGACAGCCTCCGTCGGTTGCGGCGGCGCCGCCGTCACTCCACCGTTCCCCGTCCCCCCAGCCTGCTGCACCGTCCCGCCCGCTTGGCGAGCGGCGACCTCGTCCGCCGAGGCGATTCGCTTCGACGGGATGCCGGCGGCGATGATCGCGCGGCCCCACGCCGCAGTCTCCGCGTTCATCAGCTCGGAGTCCCGCGTGTAAGGCGTGCGGCCGGGGAACGGCTCCCACGCGGTTCCGACGCACGGCCTCGGGTCTTCGGGGTCGCGGTAGGCGACCGCCGAGTACACGATGAACGTCTTGTCCCCTACTTCCATGACGCGGGGGTCGTCGAGGCGGGTGATGCGCCCGTCGGGGTAGCGCTCGTAGAACTGGCGCAACCGCTCAGCGACGTCGATGTAATCGTCGAGCTTGAAGTCGGGCACCCGCCTACGCCTCCTCGTTCTCGCGCGCGGGCAGGCACGCGGCGAGCCTCGCCGCGGCGGACTCGAGGTCCCCGAGCGGCCGGTCCGGCCACACGTCGCGCCACAGCCGCAGCGTCCCGAGCACGGCGTCGCTCACCGCGGCGAACTCGTCGCGCGTCAGGGTGACGGTGATGGTCGTCACGTCTCCGCGTCCACGGGCTGGGGGACCGGCACGGGCTCCGCGTCGAGTTGCGTGACGTCGTACTCGACGTGCGAGTCGACGGTGAACCGCTGGCAGCTGTGGCGGCTCGCCTCGACGACGAGGTATTCGCCCTCGACGTCGTTGGAGTCCTCTTGCAGGTGCGTGATGGCCTGGTCGAGCGCGCTGCGCAGCGCGCTGCGCGGGAACCAGTCGGCGGTGAAGTAGCCGATCTCGCTCCACAGCGCTTCGGATTCGCGCTTGAGGACGATGTAGGTTGTGGTGCTGCTCACGGGGTTCCTCCGTGGGTTACAGCGGCCTCGGGGGGCTCAGCCCCGGGGCCGCCTGACGTCGAGCCCCCCTCCGCGCACGGGACGCGCGCTGAGTGCGCGCGTCCCGCTAGCGGGGATGAGGGAAGGTGCACGGCGTTGGGGCCGTGCTGGTCGAGCCCCGCGGGGCTCGCGGCCACGACGACGGGGGTAGGCG
>DATMVH010000156.1:0-2027 GCA_035563395.1 Solirubrobacteraceae bacterium | reverse complement strand
CCGCGGCCAGCGCGGCGGCCACGGCGGGCCGCAGCGTCCAGCCGCGCATGCGGCGCGCCATGCCGCGGCGCTGGGGCTCGGCCTCGCGCGCGCCCGCCGGGCGGTCCGCGCGCTCGCCGGCCGCGGCGAGCAGCTCGGCCTCGGACTCGACGATGGCCATGATGCGCCCCTTCAGCTCCTGCGGCGGCGCGACCTGCGGCACCGACGCGGGCAGCGCGTCGGCGGCCGCCTGCAGGTCCGCGACGTCGTGGCGGCACGCCGCACACGCCGCCAGGTGGGCCTCGAACCGGGCGCACTCCTCCGCCGGCAGCGCGCCGAGGACGTAGGCGCCGACCGCGTCGCTCCACGCGCCGTGGCCCGGGCCGGTCGCACTCATCCGAGCGACACCTCCCCTCGCAGCCGCCCGCGCAGCTTGTCGAGCCCCAGGCGCATCCGTCCCTTCACCGTGCCGACCGGCATGTCGAGCATCTCGGCGATCTCCGTGTGGGTGAAGCCGCCGAAGTAGGCGAGCTCGATCACCTGGCACTGCTCCGCCGGCAGGTGCTCGAGCGCCTCGCGGATGGTGGCCGCCTCCTCCCGCCGGGCCGCCTCCACGTCGGTCCGCGTGCCGCTCTCCACGCTCTCCGGCACGCCCTCCCCGCCCGCGCGGCGGCGCTCGTGGACGAACGCGCGCCGCAGGGCGTCGATCCCGCGATGGTGCACGACGCCGAGGATCCAGTTGCGCACGGAGCCGCGCGCGCTGTCATAGCGCGCGCCCGACCGCCAGATCGACAGGAATGCCTCCTGCACGACGTCCTCGGCGACGCCGCGGGTGCCGACCATCCGGTAGGCGAGCGAGAACGCCGCGCCGCTGTGGCGGTCGTAGAGGACCTCGAAGGCCGTCGCCTCGCCGCGGCGGACGAGTGGCATGAGGTCTTCGTCGGCAAGCGAGCGGAGGTCGGCCATGGGTCCCGCCGCTTCCTACGCGCCGCCCCGCCGGCCGGATCAGAAGACGTCGTCGACGACCCGGCGCGCCTCGCGCGAGAGGTCGCGCAAGGTGCGGCCGACCAGGTCGACCCGGTTGCGGGCCTCGCGGCGCCGGCCGTGGCGCTTGCGCTGCGTGCGGACGAGGACGAGGCCGACGGCGGCGCCCGAGCCGACCACCACCGCGGCCACCGGCCGTGCGAGCCGGATCCAGTTCTTCGGGTCCTTGACCGCGGACAGCTCCCAGCTCTCGAGCTCGTCGGCGGCCATGCCGACGAGCGACCCGAGCGTCTGCTCGAGCCGCGCCTCGAGCTCCGCCGGCGGGTCGACGGGCGCGAGCGCCTGGCGCAGGAGGGACTCGAAGTCGGCGACGCGGTCGGTCATGACGGATCAGTGGGTCCTTCGGCCTTCTTGACGATCTCCTCGAGCTGCTTGATGGCCCGGTGCAGCAGGACCTTCGTCGCGCCGTCCGAGCGGTCGAGCGCCCGCGCGATCTCCCGATTGTCCATGCCCAGCGCGAAGCGCATGATGAGCGCCTCCCGGCGGTCGTCCGGCAGGTCGTGCACCCCCGCGAGGATCCGCTCCAGGTCCTGCCGGCTCTCCACGAGCGCTTCCGTCGTGTGCGGCGCCGAGAGCGTGCCGACGTCGTCGATCGGGGTCTGCGGCCGGCGCGAGCGGTCGCGGTAGTAGTTCGCCGCGAGATTGTGCGCGATGCGGATGAGCCAGGGGCGCAGCGGCCGCCCCTTCGACTCCTCCTGCGCGCGCGCGAAGTGCCGGTAGGCCTGCAGGAAGGTTTGCTCGGTGAGGTCCTCCGCGTCGTGGTGGTTGCCCACCCGGTAGTACGCGTACGAGTACACGTCGCGCAGGTGCGCGCGATAGAGCGCCGAGAAGGCGTCGTCGAGCTTGGCCTTCTCCTCGTCCCGCGTCCCTTCGGCTGCCGCCATCGGGGGGGAGGCTACTGCCGCGCCGGATCAAGCGGCGGTGGCCCTCCGGTCGCCGGCGGGCAGCGGGGCGGTGGGGAGCGGCGCGACGCGCGGCGGCTTGCGCTCGGGCCGCACGGCCAC
>DATMVH010000155.1:0-3153 GCA_035563395.1 Solirubrobacteraceae bacterium | reverse complement strand
CTTCGCCGACGAGGAGGGCGCGCGGTTCAACACGCCGACCTTCGGCTCGCGCGCGCTGGTCGGGCGGCTCGACGTGGACGACGTGCTCGCGCGGACCGACGACGACGGCGTGGTCCTGGCGGACGCGATGCGCGAGGCCGGCGCGGACCCGGCGGGGCTCGCCGGCGCGCCGCACCGGCTCGACCGCCTGCGCGGGTTCCTCGAGCTCCACATCGACCAGACGCGCGACCTCGCCGTGGCCGGCGCGCCGGCGGGCGCGGTGCGGGAACTGGCCTCGCGGATGCGGCTCGCGGTCGCCCTGCACGGCCGAGCCGACCACGCGGGAACCACCCCGCGCGACGAGCGGCGCGACGCGCTCGCGGCCGCCGCGCGGCTGATCGTCGCCGCGGACGACCTCGCCGGAGCGGACCGCGGGTTCCTCGTCACGGCGGCGCGGATCCTCGTCTCCCCCAACGCGTTCACCACCGTGCCGGCCGAGGTCCGGCTGTGGATCGACGGCCGCACGCCCGACGACGTGCGGCTGCGGGCGTGGCGGACGGGGCTGGAGGAGCGGGCGGCCGCGCTCGCCGCGCGGGCCGGCGTGGCGATCGACGTGGCGACCGCGTCGCACGCCGCCGGCGTCGCGTTCGACCCCGGCGTGCTCGACGCCCTCGGCGGCCTGCCGCGGCTCGTGTGCTTCGCGGGCCACGACGCCGGCATCGTCGCGGAGCGCCGGCCCGCGGGCATGGTCCTCGTGCGCAATCCGAGCGGCGTCAGCCACGCGCCCGAGGAGGAGGTCTCGCTCGAGGACGCCGCCGCCGGGGCGAACGCGCTGCTGCGGGCGCTGGAGGCGCTGGCGTGAGGGGGCGCCCCGGCCCGCGCCCACGCTGCGCCGGAGTGCGCGCATGAGGCCTCACGAGATCCCCGCGATGGTCAACGCGCACTCGCACGCGTTCCAGCGCGACCTGCGCGGGGCGGCGGAGCGGCCGTCGCCGGAGGCGCACGCGGCCGACGACTTCTGGTCGTGGCGCGAGGCGATGTACCGGCTCGCCGCCCGCCACGACCCAGCCTCGATGCGCGATGTCGCCCGCCGCGTCTATGGCGAGATGGCGGCCGCTGGGTACGGCGCGGTCGGGGAGTTCCACTACGTCCACCACCGCCCGGACGGCACGCCCTACGGCGACCCGAACGCGATGGCGATCGCCGTGGCGGAGGCCGCGGGGGAGGCCGGCCTGCACATCGTCCTCCTTCCCGCGGCCTACCACCGGAGCGGCTGGGACGGCGGCGACCTGCCGCCCGCGCCGGGCCAGCGCCGCTTCTGCGACCCCGACGTCGGGACGTTCCTCGCCCGCGTCGACGCCCTCCGCGCGTGGGCGGGCGGGCGCACCGGCGTGTCCGTGGGCGTGGCCGCCCACAGCGTCCGCGCCGTGCCGGCGGGCTGGCTCGAAGCGATCGCGGCGTACGCCGACCGCGAGGGCCTCGTCCGCCACGTGCACGCCCACGAGCAGCCGCGGGAGGTCGCCGAGTGCCGCGCCGAGCACGGCATCGGCCCCGTCGCGCTGCTCGCCCGCACCGGCTTCCTCGGGCCGCGGACGAGCGTCGTCCACGGGATCCACGTGACCGCGGAGGACATCGGCCTGCTCGCCGACAGCGGCACGATCGTCGTCTCGTGCCCGACGACGGAGGGCAGCCTCGGCGACGGGGTCCCGCCCGCGCTCGCCTACCGCGACGCCGGCGTGCGGCTCGCGCTGGGCAGCG
This sequence comes from Solirubrobacteraceae bacterium, assembly GCA_035563395.1. Classification (GTDB taxonomy): domain Bacteria; phylum Actinomycetota; class Thermoleophilia; order Solirubrobacterales; family Solirubrobacteraceae; genus DASQMT01. Next base: position 1,416 of record DATMVH010000155.1, on the reverse strand, counting down.
ACTCGCAGGTGCGCGTCGACCCGTTCGAGGAGACGCGGGAGCTCGAGACGCTCGCACGCCGGGCGGGCGGGACGCGCCATGCGCTGCTGGCCGCCGGCGGCGACCTGTGGGCGGAGCTGTGCCGCAACGGATCGGCGAGCCTGGGCATCGCCGGCGCGGGCGTCGTCGCGGTCGACCGGGATCACCCGGACCTGCGCGGGGTCGCCGGCGAGGACCTGCCGCTCGCGATCGCGACGTGCGCCTCCGCGGGCGTCGTCTGCCGGCCCGCGGGCGGCTGACGCGGGTCGCCGGCTCTCAACCCGCGGGCCGATCTGCCGATTCATGGAGCGTGCCTTCCGACGCCGCCGCCCCGCTCGACACCGTTCCCGACCTCGCCGCCGCGTGGGCGGAGCTCGACGCGCTGCGCGCGGAGCGCGACGCCGCCCGCGCCGCCGCCGCCCGTGCGAACGAGGAGCTCGAGCGCCTCGCGCGCATGGCCTCGCACGACCTGCGCGCCCCGCTGCGCACCGTGAAGGGCTTCGCCGCCCTGCTGTCGCGCCGCTACGCCGGCCGCCTGGACGCCGACGCCGACGAGTACCTCGGCTTCCTCACCGCGGCCGTCGAGCAGATGGACGGCCTCATCACCGAGACCGTCGCGCAGGCGCGCGCCGTCGCGAACTCCAGATAGCCTCGTCGGGCGTGACGCCCGACGAGCTCACCGCCCGCGCGCGCGACCTCGTCCGCGACGTACCGCCCGGCGCGGTCGAGACCGCAGAGGGCGGCGACCTCGGCTTCGGCACCGGTCCCGGCCACAAGACCGCCGAGGACGTCGAATCGCCCGCGCTCGAGCGCGCGGTGGCGGCCCGCCCATGACGCTGCCCGGCGACGTCGCCGTCCGCTTGCTGCACCGGGACGCGCAGCTCCCCGCCCGCACGCGGCCGGGCGACGCGGGCTACGACCTGCGCAGCGTGGCCGCGGCCACGCTCGCCCCGGGGGCGCGCGCGGCCGACCCCACCGGCGTGGCCGTGGCGCTCCCCGACGGCGTCGCCGGGCTCGTGACCCCGCGGTCCGGGCTCGCCGCCGAGCACGGCGTCACGTGCCTCAACGCGCCCGGCCTGATCGATCCGAACTACCGCGGCGAGATCCGCGTCATCCTCCACAACGCCGGCGCCGAGGTCTTCGAGGTCGCGCCGGGCGACCGCATCGCCCAGCTGCTGCTCGTCGCGTACTGGGCGCCGGACCTGCGCGTCACCGACGCCCTCCCCGCCACCGAGCGCGGCGCGTCGGGGTTCGGCTCGTCCGGGCGCCGCTGAGCGCGCTCGCGACCGCCGCGCCCGCATGGCATCGTTGACGGCGCATGCGCGCCGTCCTCGTCCTCGTCCTCGTCCTCGTCCTCGTTCTGGCGACCGCCGGAGCCGCCGCGGCGCCCGCCGGCGC
>DATMVH010000154.1:0-2240 GCA_035563395.1 Solirubrobacteraceae bacterium | reverse complement strand
TGCACTTCACCCCAACCGGCGCATCGTGGCTGAACCTGGTCGAGCGCTGGTTCGCAGAACTGACCGCACGCAAGCTCAAGCGCGGCGCGCACCGCTCGACCCGTGCGCTGAACGCCGACATCCGCAACTGGATCACGCACTTGGAACGAGGATCCCAACCCCTACATCTGGGTCAAGACCGCCGACCAGATCCTCGAGACCCTCGCGGCATATTGCGAACGAATCAATGACTCACGACACTAGGGCTCGGTTCCTAGTCGCGCTGTTGCCGACTGGTCGGCGAGACCGCACCTTGAACGGGGGTGGCGGGAGCCACCAGATCGGTTCGATCGGCCCTTGACGGGGCCTTCTTGTGGTCGGTCGAGTAGAACCCATTGCCCGTGTAGCGCGGGCTGAAGGGCTGCATGACTCGCTCGACGCATTGCCCCGTCGTGGGGCAGATGACGAGGGCGTTCGCGGTGATCCGCTCCTCGAGCTCGAAGGACGAGCCATCGCGGCGACGGTAGACGTACACGGGCACGGTTAGCTGCTCCGGCTTACTGCGGTTCCCGGGGGCGAAGTCCCTGGCGCCAGGAACGCCAAGCGGTCTCCAGCAGGTTGTTGAGGGCGTCGAGATCAGCGGGCGCCAGCGGCGACGATGACTTAGCCTCGCGGTCGACGTCGGCGATCAGGCGCTGGGTCAGGCCGTGCAGGCGCGTGATCGCCTCGAACGTGGCCGCCGCCTCCGCGACGGCACGGGCGTCGGCTCCAGCCGGCGCCAGTCGAGCTACGAAGCGCAGCTCGGGTGCCGGCCGCTCGAGCCCCTCGCGCACGAGGTCCGGCTCCCAGCCCGTCAGCTCGACCAGCCGCTCGAACGGTACATCTGCCTCTGCCGCTCGCTTGAGCGCGAAAGAGACCAGGTGAACGGCGCGGCCGACCGACTTGACCGCCACGTGCTGGCCGGCCTCCGGGCGCCCCAGTTGCTGCATCGAGGCGACGGCCTCGCGGTGTCGCGCGGCCGAGGCGGCGAGTTGCCGCTCGGCCTCGGCCCGGGAACCCTTAGCGAAGGATGTGGCGGTCATGGCTCAGCGCAAGTCGACGTTGCAGTTCCAGCAGTGCTTGGCCCATGGCCAGTTGAGCGGCTTGGCGACCAGGGGCCAGCCGGGTGCCCTGCAGGCAGGGCTTGGGCATGGCGACGGATCGCCGCTCGCTACCTCGGCACTGTCCGGCCGGGCGATCGGATGGCTTCCGCGACGAGAGAAGACGCGCTTCTGGATCACAAGCTGCATCTCGTCACCCCCTCGCCGCGACGGCACGCAGCGGGCCCGCGGGCTCGGAGCCGACGCTGCCGCCCTCGTTCATCCAGCGGTCGTCGTCCACGCGCGCCGCGGCCCGTGCAAGCTCGGCGACGAGGCGCGCACGCTGTCCGCCGGCGATCACGCGCAACGTCGTTGGCGGCGCGTGCTCCGAGGCCCACTGGCTGCCGCAACGCCAGCAGGCGTCCTCTTGGCGGGCCATCGGTGCCTGGCAGGCGCGGCACAAGCGTGAAAAATGTCGGTGGCGCATGGCTCAGCGCTCGATCCCCGAGCACAGATCGCCGTTCGCGGCGTCTGCGGCTCAATAGAAGGACGGCTCTTCCGTCGCTGAGGAGAGGGAACTGTCAATCAAGTCACCGCTCGGCACGACGCCGGGCGGTGACCTGCGCGAAGTCGCTTCGCAGGAGCGGTGAAGTGGCCCTAAGAACAGTGTATCCCTTTAGGGCCCGCGCGAAGGCCTTTCTTGCTCGCGCGGGCCCGGCGTGCGCCACGCGCGATCGAGTCCGCGAAACCGGCCCGTCTCAACGCCCACGTCCGCTAGCTAGCCTCGATTCGTCGCTAGCGCGGGTGGCGCAGGCGTCAGCAGCAGGCTGAAACGTCCGCCTGAGCACGGAGAGTTGTGGTTGTCGAGACCCTTCTCTCCCGCTCAGGAGGCGCACCTTGAAGGTGATGGGACGTTCCAGCATCCAGAAGGTAGAAGTCCGTGCGGACGGCACAGGGCTCTCGTCGCGGGCCGGGACGGTGCTGCTGGCGTTGGCGGCCGAGCGGCTCGGACTGACCGACGCGCTTGGGTGGGCGCTCAGTGAGACGCGCGAGCGCCGGTCGGCGCACGATCCCGGCCGGGTGTTCTGCGATCTGGCGGTGATGCTGGCCGACGGCGGGCGCTGCGTGTCGGACCTGGTCGCGCTCGGCTCGCAACCGGCGCTGTTCGGGGACGTCGCGTCG
>DATMVH010000153.1:0-4958 GCA_035563395.1 Solirubrobacteraceae bacterium | reverse complement strand
CGTCGGGGGCGCCGGCGGGCCCCAGCGCGGCGAGCGCCGCGGCGCCGTCGTCGTCGGGCGTGCCCGGCTCCGCGAGCACCCGGCAGCCGGCGCCGGCGGCCGTCCCGACGCAGCCGGGGTCGCCCACGATCTGCGCGAGCGGCGACGACCAGTCCGTTCCCTCCACCGGCGCCCCGCCCGCGTCCGTCAGGCTTGCGGCGGCCGGGCTGGCGGGGAGCAGGACGGCGGCGGCCAGGACGGCGAGCAGGCGGGACCGGGGGGAAGGCGCGCGCATGCACGCCATGGTCCGGGCCGCGCGCGCCGCCGCCGTGAGCAGGACTCGCACAAGGCGGGTGCGAGAACTCGCACGCCGTCCGTGCGGCGGTCAGCCGGGCGCAGGCCGGCGACGCCGCGGCGAGCCGCGGCGGCGAGCCGGCGAAGCGTTCAGGCGGCGCGGATCAGACCGCGCACTCGCCCTCGCCGCGCTGCACGACGAAGGGCACCTTCTTGGTCCAGTCGATGAACTCGCTCATCGTCTCGAGGCTGAACTCGACGGGCATCGCGAGCTCGCGCACCGCGTCCTCGAAGGCCTTGGTGCCGACGCGCTCGGCGTAGGCGTTGAAGACCTCGCCGTCCTCGCGCTCGGCCTCGTACATGCGCAGCCAGCGCTCGACCGCCTCCGGCACCCGCTTGGCCGGGAGGCGAACCTTCAGCCGCGCGCCGTAGACGATCTCGCCGCCCTCGTAGTTGCCGCCGATGTGGGCGACGTAGGCCGGGAGCGTGTTCTCTCCCACCTTGATCGATGCGCCGTAGAACCCGATGTTGCCGATGTGGTGCTGGCTGCAGCCGTTCGGGCAGCCGGACATCTTGATGTGGACGCGCCGGGTCAGCGGATCGGTGATCTGCATCGACTCGATGCGCTCCTGCACCGCGCGGTTGAGGCCCATGGAGCTCGTGATGCCGAGCTTGCACGAATCCGTGCCGGGGCAGGAGACGACGTCGTTGACTTCGTCGGCCCCCGCGTCGCCGAGGCCCAGTGCGGCGAGCCGCCGCCAGACGTCGTACACGGACTCGTTGCGGACCCAGCGCAGGACGAGGTTCTGGTGCACCGTGGTGCGCGCGAAGCCGCCGGAGAACTCGCGCGCGATCGCGGCGAGCCCGCGCAGCTGCTCCGGCGTGAGATCGCCGCGGACCACCTTCACCTGGACGGCCGAGAAGCCCTCCTGCCGCTGCCGCTCGACGTTCGCGGAGCGGAAGCGCTCGAACTCGCTCACGTCGCCGTTCGGCGAGCCCGCGAACCGCGGCGGAGCAGGGGCATTGCTTGCCTCGTCGTAGACGAAGGCGCGGTGCTCGATCGAGAAGTCGCGCTCGGCGACCCAGTCGCCCTGCAACTCCTCCTCGACCTGCTCGCGCAGCGCCTCGATGCCGATCTTGTCGACCAGCACCTTGAGGCGGGCGCGCGCCCGGTTGACGCGGAGCCAGTCCTGGCGGTCGAAGATGCGCAGCACGGCTTCCGTGTACTTGAGGTACTCGCCGTCGTCCGCGCCCACGAAGTCGATCAGCGTCGGCGCGATGCGCGGCATGATCGCGGTGCCGCCGCCCACCCGCATCTCGAAGCCGCGCACGCCGTCGCGCTCCCGCGCGATGAAGGCCACGTCGTGGATGCCGGTCAGCGCGCGGTCCGTGTCCGACCCGGTGAACGCCGTCTTGACCTTGCGCGGCATCAGCTGCGTGGTGGGATGGCGCACGAAGTAGCGGACGTACGCTCCGGCGTAGGGCGTCGGGTCGAACGTCTCGTCGTGGCACACGCCGGCCCACGGATCGGCGGTCACGTTCCGGACCGTGTTGCCGCAGCCCTCGCGGCTCGAGAGCCCGGCGTCCGAGACCTCGCGGATCAGCGCCGCCGCGTCGCGCAGCGGCACGTGGTGGATCTGGATGTTCTGGCGCGTCGTGATGTGCCCCTTGTTGAGCGGCGCGTACTTCTCGATCACGTCGGCGAAGGTCTCCATTTGCTCCGGCGTGATGCCGCCGAACGGCAGCTTGATGCGGATCATCTGCACGTCCGCCTGGCGCTGGCCGTACACCCCCTGCTTCAGCCGGAAGCCGATGAACTCGTTCTCCGGCGTGTCGCCGGCCAGGAACTTCTCGGCCTCGCCGTCGAAGTCGTCGAACTCCCGCTCGAGGATCGGGATGACGTGACCGGGAACGTCCTCGCGAACCTCGGGGTTTTCGAGCGTCCCCTTGCGGCCATGGGTGGTCGTGGGCTGCATCGGGTACAAGGTATCACCCAATCGCGGGAATCCCGATCGCAGTTGATACCTTTGACGCCCATGAGCTGGAACCGGCCCGAAGACGTGCTGCGAGAAGTCGTCGACCGCTTCGGCGAGGACCGGCTCGCGCTGGCGGCCTCCTGGCAGAAGGAGTCGTCCGTCCTCGTCGACCTCGTGCAGAAGGTCGCGCCCGGCGCGCGGATCTTCACCCTGGACACAGGCGCGCTGTTCGAGGAGACGTACGCCACGTGGCGCGCCATCGAGGAGCGCTACGGCATCACCGTCGAGGCGTATCGCGGCGAGTGGGTGCACGGGCTCTGGGCGTCGGACCCCGACCGCTGCTGCTTCCTGCGCAAGGTCGAGCCGCTCGAGCGCGCGCTCGCCGACGCCGACTGCTGGATCTCCGGCGTCCGGCGCGACCAGTCCGCCGCGCGCGCGACGACGCCCGAGATCGGGTGGGACGAGCGGCGCGGGCTGTGGAAGGCCAACCCGCTCGCCAGCTGGACGGACGCGGACGTGTGGGCCTACATCGCAGAGCACGACCTTCCCTACAACCCGCTGCACGACCAGGGCTACGCCTCCATCGGCTGCACCCACTGCACCCTGCCGAGCGAGACGCGAGAAGGCCGCTGGGCCGGACTGGAGAAGACGGAATGCGGGCTGCACGCGTAGGCGTCGAAGCGGTCTCCCACCTGGCGGCGCTGGAGGCGGAGGCGATCCACGTCATCCGCGAGGTCGGCGCGGAGCTCGAGCGGCCCGTGCTGCTCTTCAGCGGCGGCAAGGACTCGATCGTGCTCGCGCACCTGGCGCGCAAGGCGTTCCGGCCCGCGCCGGTCCCGTTCCCGCTCATGCACGTGGACACGGGCCACAACTTCGACGAGGTGCTGGCCTACCGCGACCGCTTCGCCGCCGAGCTCGGCGTCGAGCTGCTCGTCGCGTCCGTGCAGGACTCGATCGACCGCGGCCGCGTGGTCGAGGAGACGGGCCCGCGCGCGTCGCGCAACCGCCTCCAGACGGTCACGCTGCTCGACGCGATCGAGCAGCACGGGTTCGATGCGGCCTTCGGCGGCGCGCGCCGCGACGAGGAGCGCGCCCGGGCGAAGGAGCGGATCCTCTCCTTCCGCGACGACTTCGGCCAGTGGGACCCGCGCCGGCAGCGGCCGGAGCTGTGGAACCTCTACAACGGCCGCGTCCGGCGCGGCGAGCACGTGCGCGTGTTCCCGCTCTCGAACTGGACGGAGCTCGACGTGTGGGAGTACATCGCCGCGGAAGGCCTCGAGCTGCCGGCGATCTACTTCGCCCACGAGCGCGAGGTGTTCCCGCGCGACGGGATGCTCTACGCCGTCTCCCCGTACGTCACCCTGGGCGACGGCGAGTCGCCGTTCACCGCCTCCGTGCGCTACCGGACCGTCGGCGACATGACCTGCACGGGTGCCGTGCGCTCGCGCGCCGCGACGCTCGAGGAGGTCGTCGAGGAGATCGCGGCCACGCGGATCACCGAGCGCGGCGAGACGCGCGCGGACGACCGCACGAGCGAGGCCGCGATGGAGGACCGCAAGCGCGAGGGCTACTTCTAGGTGGCCGCTCCGGCAAGCCCCCACGTCCTTGGTCGGGCGCAGCCGGCGCCTGGCGGTGTCCTCGTCAGGGGCAACGGCTCCGCCCTTGCATCCTTCCTGCGTCCTAGCCAGGCATCCGCCTGCATCGCGCCCGAGAACGCGCGGGCTTACCAGAGGAACGACTAGATGCCCGAGCTCCTGCGCCTCGCCACCGCCGGCTCGGTCGACGACGGCAAGTCGACCCTGATCGGCCGCCTGCTCTACGACGCCAAGGCGGTCCTCGCCGACCAGCTCGCGCACGTCGAGGAGGTCTCGCGCCGCCGCGGCGGCGACGGGCCCGACCTGGCGCTGCTCACGGACGGCCTGCGCGCCGAGCGCGAGCAGGGCATCACGATCGACGTCGCCTACCGCCCGTTCGCCACGGGCCGGCGCCGCTTCATCATCGCGGACACGCCGGGCCACGCGCAGTACACGCGCAACATGGTCACCGGCGCGTCGACCGCGGACCTCGCGCTGATCCTCATCGACGTGCGCCACGGGATGACGGAGCAGTCGCGGCGCCACATGGCGATCGCCAAGCTGCTCGGCATCCCGAACGTCGTCGTCTGCGTGAACAAGATGGACCTCGTCGACCACGTCGAGGACGCGTTCGACGCGGTCGCGCGCGAGGTGCTCGACTGGTCGGCGCGGATCGACCTCCACGACGTCGTCTTCATCCCGATCTCCGCGCTGCACGGCGACAACGTCGTCGAGCCGTCGGCGCGCATGCCGTGGTACGCGGGCCAGCCGCTGCTCGCGCACCTGGAGACCGTGCCGCTCGGCCGCGACGACGGGCCGGCGCGCCTGCCGGTGCAGACCGTGCTGCGCGGGGACCGCCGCCTCTACGCCGGCCAGGTCGCCGCGGGCGCGCTGCGGGTGGGCGACGAGGTGTGCGTCCTGCCGGCCGGCGGGCGCACGCGCGTGGCGGCCATCGAGGGGCCGTCAGGGCCGCTCGACGAGGCGCCGGCGCCGTTGTCGGTCGCCGTCGCGCTGGAGGACGAGCTCGACGTCAGCAGGGGCGACGTGCTCGCCGCCGCCGACGCGCCGCCCGTCTCCCGGCGCGAGCTCACGGCGACGCTGTGCTGGCTCGGCGACGCGCCGGCCCGGCCCGGCG
>DATMVH010000152.1:0-2362 GCA_035563395.1 Solirubrobacteraceae bacterium | reverse complement strand
GTACTGCAGGAGGTCCGTGAGGGTGCTGTTCGTGCCCTCGATCTGGCTGGAAAGCACCGCTTCCTTGCGGACGTAGACGTAGAGCAGGTGTCCGGGGTCGATCGCGGCGGAGACGCCATCGAGCCGCCCGAGTGCGTGGCTCGCCTCCTCGAGGCGCATCCCGAGCTCGCCGCCCAAGTCCACCGGCGGCTCGGGCGGGAGCGGCGCTGGGATGAAGGCCGCGAAGCCGTCCGGGCCGGCCTGCTGGCGCTGCCAATGGCCCGCGCGAGGGGAGGAGGGACGGGGCGTCACGGGGATCGTAGGAATCGCAGGAATCGGCGGGGAGCGGGACGGGGCCAGGTTTACAATCTGGCGGGCGCAATTAAAAGAATCGCGCCAAGATTTGCAAAGCATCCCTCCCCTGCCTTGTGACGCCTCCACCCACCTTCACGCCAACCAGCCGCCCTCGCTCCGGGCGAGCCTCTTCCCGACGCACGTCGCCGGACTCCATCGCCCGCGCCGCGGCCGACCAAGGCGCGCCGGGCACGCCGGGCACGCGGGTCGCGGCCACACGCACCGCGACCGGCTTCCACTCGCGGCCCTCCGGTCCGATTCCCGTGGTCGCTGGTGTGCCGCACGAGCACTCGCTGGTCGAGCGCTATCTGGCGCTGCGCTCGACGCGATTGAGCGACCGCACGGTCGTCGCCTACCGCCGGGAGCCCACCGGCTTCGTCGCCGACGTTGGCGGCGATGCCGCCGTGCTCGCCATGACCTCCGAGGCGCTCGCGCTGTGGTTCCGTACCCGGCCCCGCGACCCGGGCCAGCCCGACGACTACCGCCGATGGTCGCTCCGCACGGCCCATCGCAAGCGCGTCACCCTCCGCACGTTCTACGGGTGGTTGCGCCGCGCCGGCCTGGTGACGAAGAACCCGGTGAACGGCCTCGACCTCCCGCGCGCGGAGCGGCCACGGCCTCTCGTGGTGGGCGCGGACGCCGTCGACCGGCTCTTCGACCACATCGAGCGCCAGATCGCGGAGCTGACTCCCACCGAGCCGCGTCGGGCAGCCCTCTACGCCCTAGAGCGGTTCCAAGCTCAGTTTGCAGTAGCATAGCCACAGTGGGCGAACCACCCGTGGGCGTCGGCGGCCGTGATCCAGTCGAGGGCGTCGTGGATGGCGAGGTCCAACGCGTCGCGGGTCCGGGCGGCCACGGTGCGCAGCGCGGTCTTCAGCTTGCTCCAGGCCTCCTCGATGGGGTTGAAGTCCGGCGAGTAGGGCGGCAGGAACAGCAGCCGGCAGCCGGCGCCTTCAACGAGTCGGCGGGCCGCGGCCGCCTTGTGCGCGCCGAGGTTGTCGAGCACGACGACCTGCCCGGGGCGCAGCGTCGGCACCAGGACCTGCGCCACGTAGGCGACGAAGACGTCCGTGTCCGTCGGCGCGTTGGCCGTCATCGTGGCCCCGAGCCCCGCGAGCGAGAGCACACTGAGGATTGTCAGCTGCGTCCCGTGCCCCGCCGGCACGTAGCCGACGGCGCGGGCGCCGCCCGCGACCCGCGCGTAGCGGCGCACCATCGCCGTCGTCGCGCCGCTCTCGTCGAGGAAGACGAGGTCCTCGACCGGCACCCGCGCGATCTCCTCGCGGAACGCCGCGCGGGCGGTCACGACGTCGGGGCGCCCCTGCTCCGCGGCGTGCAGCGTCGTTTTTCTTCCTCCGCAGGTCCAGCCTCCGGCCGAGCCCCTCCACGCTCGAGACGCTGATCGCCACGCCGGCGCGGGCCTCGTACCGCGCGGCGCACTCGGCGAGCGTCACGTCGGGCTGCTCGTCGTGGATCGTCCGCACGACCGCGGCGTCGAACCGCGAGGCGACGCCGCCCGCGTGGGGCTTCGGCGCCGTCCGCCCCTCCTCGCGTTCCTGCTGCAGCCAGAGGTAGACGATCCGCTCACTGACGGCGAAGCGCCGGGCGATCTCGGCGCGCGAGCCCTGGACCATGGCGCACGCGTGCAGCACGCGCCGGCGCAGGTCGGGTGAGTACGGAGCTGCCACGGGGTCCTCCGCCAACTGGGGCCTCGAGCTTACCCCCTGCAAACTCGACCCGCAACCGCTCTAGCGGTCGATGCTCAGCCGACGGTCCACCGCCGTCTGTCGCCTACCCGCCGCCCTTGCGACCACCCCTCAGGGTGAGCGGTCGCGTGCTCGCCGCTCCACCCGGCCGCCCTCCTCGTTCATCTCGCGGCCGAGGGAGAAGTTGAGCGCCGTCGGGATGACGGCGATCGCGCCGAGCTTGCCGATCTGGTCCCAGCTCGGCGCGGTCGCCGCGGTGCGGCGACGGGGCGCGTCGAGGGGGCGCGTTGCCGCCCGACCTCGCGGGCATGTCCCGCGCCCCG
>DATMVH010000151.1:0-6435 GCA_035563395.1 Solirubrobacteraceae bacterium | reverse complement strand
CGCGCCGGGGGGCGGACCGGGCGGGGCGGGCGGCGCCTCCTGCGCCGCGGCCGGACCGGCCAGGGCCATGGCGGCCGCCACGGCGCAGCCCGCCGTCCGCACGAGGCGTCTACGTCGTCTGCCTGAACTCATGTCTGCTGGGACTCCCTCTCGATTCCGGGCGGCCGTGGTCCTTCGGTCCCATGGCCGTGCGCCCGAACCAACGGACCGCGCCGCCCTAACCGCCGCCCGCCGGACGGATGTCGGAGGCGCGGCTACGCGAGCGCGTAGGCGCGGAAGCCCGTGTCCCCGCCCCCGCAGCGCTTCCCGGCCCGGCGCAGGCGCTCCCGGGCCAGGTCGGCGACCGTCGCGAAGCCGGCGCGCTCGGCCTCCGAGCCGGCCGGGACCGGCGAGGGAAGCTGGACGAGGATGAACGGGCGGCGGCCGCCGTCCTCCGCGTTCTGCTCCATCACGGCATGGCCGGTGCTCGCCGACCCGGCGAAGAAGTCCAGCACGAGGTCGTCCGGGCCGGTCGAGAGCTTCAGGAGTTCGCGCAGCAGCCCGACCGGCTTCGGGCTCTCGAAGATCGTCGGGCTGCCGAACAGCTCGTCCATCTCCCGCGAGCCCTCGGTGTTGAGCGGCACGAAGTCCCAGATCGACGGGTAGGTGACGCCGGGCTTGACGTCGCGCAGGAAGCGCTTGAGCTTCGGCCTGCCGGCGCCGTCGGCGCCGAAGTAGATCTCGTCGCCGGCGAGCAGCTCGGCGATCCTCCGGGGGGAGAAGCGCCAGTTGCCGTTGACGCCCGGGTAGTGCTCCTCCCCCGTCGCCGGGTTGACGATCGGGAAGTGCAGCGTCGGGACGTGGCGGCCGCCCTTGACGTTCGCCATCAGGTCGCCGGCGACCCACGGGCCCTTCGGGTGCCCGTCGGGGTTGCGGTAGCGCCGGCGCTGCGCCTCCGATCGCTCGCGCAGGTTCAGCCGGACGCGATCGACGTCCTTCGCGTAGCACACGATGTAGTCGTGGTTCGCGCCGATCACCTTGTCGTTCGGCGGCGTGCTGCGCTTGCGCCAGACGATCTGCACGACGAAGCTCTCCTCCCCGAAGAGCTCGGAGCAGACGAGCCGCAGGTTGGCGAGCTCGCCGTCGTCGACGCTGACGAAGAGCACGCCGTCGTCGCGCAGGAGGTCGCGGGCGACGTGCAGCCGCGGGTAGATCATGTTCAGCCAGTTCGTGTGGCGGCGCGCCGACGCGGCGCCGTTCGACGCCCGGCCCCGCCCGCTGCCGCGGAAGTCGTCGGAATACACGAACTCCCGGCCCGTGTTGTACGGCGGGTCGATGTAGATGGTCTTGACCGCGCCGCCGTACGGCTGCCGCAGGAGCTTCAGGACCTCGAGGTTGTCACCCTCGATGAACCGGTTTCGCGTCGTCGCCCACGCGACGCTGTCCTCCGGGCACGCGCGCAGGGTGCCCGCCGCCGGCGTCATCGACAGGCGTCGCGCCTCTCGCTTCCCGCGCCAGCGCAGCTCGAACTCAGCGTCCTCCTCCGCATCGCCGGCGATGCCCGGTCGCGTCACCGGCGTGAGGCTAGCCGGGAGCGTGGACGCTCCCCGATCGCCCGTTCCGCCGCCGGATGGGAGAGGATGTGCACGTCTCATGGCCGAGTCCCGCGTACGGCCCTGGCTGGTCGACCCCCCGCATCGCGACGGTAGGTGAGCCGTGGACGCGCGCGACGCCACCTTCCCGGGCGGTGACGGCCACGCGGCGGACACGCAGCCGCTGGTCGAGCTGGCGGGAGTCAACAAGCACTTCGGGGACCTGCACGTCCTCAAGGACATCGATCTCGCGGTCGCGGAGCGCGAGGTGGTCGTGGTGATCGGGCCCTCCGGGTCCGGGAAGTCGACGCTCTGCCGCACGATCAACCGGCTCGAGCCGATCGACTCGGGGACCATCCGGCTGCAGGGCCGCCCGCTGCCGCTCGAGGGAAAGGGGCTCGCGCAGCTGCGCTCGGACGTCGGCATGGTCTTCCAGAGCTTCAACCTGTTCGCGCACAAGACCGTCCTGGAGAACGTGACCATCGGACCGGTGAAGGTCCGCGGCAAACGCAAGGCCGACGCAGAGCAGCGGGCGCGGGAGCTGCTCGACCGGGTCGGCGTCGGCAACCAGGCCGCGAAGTACCCCGCGCAGCTGTCCGGAGGGCAGCAGCAGCGTGTCGCGATCGCGCGTGCGCTCGCGATGGAGCCGAAGCTGATGCTCTTCGACGAGCCGACGTCCGCGCTGGACCCGGAGATGATCAACGAGGTCCTCGACGTGATGACGACGCTCGCGCGGGAGGGGATGACGATGATCGTCATCACGCACGAGATGGGCTTCGCGCGGCGTGCGGCACACCGCGTCGTGTTCATGGACGAAGGGCGGATCGTCGAGGAGCGGCCGCCGGAGGAGTTCTTCACGGACCCGCAGACGCCGCGGGCCCGCGACTTCCTCTCGAAGATCCTCAGCCACTGACCCACAAGGGAAGGAAGGCCTTCCATGCGACTCAGATCCCTTTCGGCCCTCGCCGTGGCCGCCCTCCTGGCGCTGGGCGCCGCCGCGTGCGGCGAGGAGGAGGAATCCGCGTCCACGCCGGAGCCGCGGGCGGAGCAGACGAACTTCCCCGCCGGCTCGAAGATGGCGGAGCTCGCCGATCAGGGCTCGATCAAGATCGGCGTCAAGAAGGACCAGCCGGGCATCGGGTTCGAGGAGCCCGGCGCGAGCGAGCCGAGCGGCCTGGACATCGAGATCGGGAAGATCCTCGCCGGCAAGCTCGGCATCGATCCGGGCAACATCGAGTGGGTCGAGACCGTCTCGAAGAACCGGGAGCCGTTCCTGCAGAACGGGACGGTCGACCTCGTGATCGCGTCCTACTCCATCACGGACGAGCGACGGCAGGTGGTCGGGCAGGCCGGGCCGTACTACGTGACGGGGCAGCAGCTGCTCGTGCGCGAGGAGGACAAGGGCGAGATCACCGGTCCCGACGCCCTGACGGACAAGCGGGTGTGCTCCGTGACCGGCTCGACCTCGATCAAGACCGTCGAGGAGGAGTACGGCGCCCGCCCGGTCCCCTTCGCGACCTACTCCGAGTGCGTCCAGCAGCTCACGAACGGGCAGGTCGACGCGGTCACCACGGACGGCGCGATCCTGCTCGGCTACGCGGCCGAGCAGCCCGACGAGCTCGAGGTCGTGGGCGACGCCTTCAGCGAGGAGCGCTACGGCGTCGGCTATCCGAAGAACGCGCCGGAGATGTGCGAGTTCATCAACACGTCGCTGCAGGAGGCGTTCGACGACGGCTCCTGGAAGCAGGCGTTCGACGCGACGCTCGGCGAATCCGGCGTGGAGGCCCCCGCGCCGCCGCAGACGGATCCGTGCACGAGCTGACGCCGACCCGCGTCGCCGGCGGCCTGCGGGCCGCCGGCCCGCCGGGCGGGCGGAGATGACGCGCTGGACGTCCTGATCGACAACCTGCCGGAGATCCTGCGCGGCTTCGGGACGACGCTGCGCCTGCTCGCGACGTCCGCGATCGTGGCGCTCGCCGCGGGCGTCCTGCTCGCCGCGGCACGCGTGTCCCCCACCCCCGTGCTGCGTGCGGTCGCGACGTCCTACGTCAACGTCTTCAGGAACGTCCCGCTCGTCGTCCTGTTCCTGATCACGACGCAGGGCGTCCCGGAGCTGGGCATCCAGGCCTCCTTCTTCACGCTGGCCGTCGCGGCGCTCGGCGCGTACACCGCGGCCTTCGTGTGCGAGGCCGTCCGCTCGGGCATCAACGCGGTCGACGTCGGCCAGGCGGAGGCGGCGCGCTCGATCGGGATGACGTTTGCGCAGACGCTGCGGTTGATCGTGCTCCCGCAGGCGATCCGCTCCGTGATCCCGCCGCTCGCCAGCATCCTCATCGCGCTCACGAAGAACACCGCGATCGCGGAGGCGTTCGGCGTGACGGAGGCGACGTACCAGCTCGACAGCCTGGTGCGCGACTTCCCGAGCGCGTTGTACGCGCTGTTCTTCGGGATCGCGTTCGGCTACGTCGTGATCGTGTTCGCGATCGCGGGCGTCTCGCAGGTCCTCGAGCGCCGGCTCGTGGTGCTGCGGTGAGCGCGGACGCGAGCGTCCTCTACGACGTCCCGGGCCCCCGGGCGATCCGCCGCCAGCGGGTGGCCGGCGGCATCGGCGCGCTGGGCGTCGCGGTCGTGCTCGGCCTCGTGGTGCAGAAGCTCGCGGCCGAGGGGCAGTTCGACGCCGACACGTGGGAGTTCCTCACCGTCGAGGGCACGTGGCGGGCGATCTGGGAGGGGCTGCGCAACACGCTGCGCGTCGCCGCCGTCGCGATCGCCCTGGCGCTCGTGTTCGGCGCCGTGTTCGCGGTCGCGCGGTTGTCGGAGCGGCGCGTCGTGCGCTGGCCGGCGATCGCGGTCATCGAGTTCTTCCGGGCCGTCCCGCTGCTGCTCCTGATCCTCTTCGTCTTCCTGGGCTTCGCCGACGAGATCGGGCGCTTCTGGTCGCTGACGCTCGCCTTGATGCTCTACAACGGCTCGGTCCTCGCCGAGATCTTCCGTGCGGGCATCCTGTCCGTGCCGCGCGGGCAGAGCGAGGCGGCGTACGCGCTCGGCATGACGAAGACCCAGGTCATGCGCGTCGTGCTCGTCCCGCAGGCCGTGCGGATCATGCTGCCGGCGATCATCAGCCAGAGCGTCGTGGCGCTGAAGGACACCGCCCTCGGATCCATCATCGCCTACGACGAGCTGGCGCGGGTCGGCCGCCAGCTGTACGTCTTCTACAACAACCCGCTCGCCGTCGGGCTGACCATCGCGGCGATCTACATCGTCATCAACTACACCCTGTCGAAGCTGGCGGTGATCCTCGAGGCGCGGCAGCGGCGCGTGCGGCCCACGGCGGGCGCCGAGGGCCGCGGCGGGCCGGCGGACGTCGTGACCGAGGCCTAACGCGCCGCCCGCTCGGCTACCCTCCAGCGCTTTGCGAGTCAGGAGAGACCATGCGTAGGGCGTTCGAGGGCCGGGTGGCGATCGTGACGGGTGCGGGGCGCGGCCTCGGGCGAGCGTACGCGCTCGAGCTGGCGCGGCAGGGTGCGGCCGTCGTTGTCAACGACATCGGCGATCCCGACGCGGTCGTGGCCGAGATCGTCGCCGCCGGCGGGCGTGCGGTCGCGAATGCCGACTCGGTGTCCACCCCGCTGGGCGGTCAGGCCATCGTCGACGCCGCGGTGAACGCCTTCGGCACCGTCGACGCGGTCGTCAACAACGCCGGGATCGTCCGCGACAAGAGCTTCGCCAAGCTGGAGCTGGCCGACCTGGAGGCCGTGCTCGACGTCCATCTGCGCGGCGCGTTCCACGTGAGCCAGCCGGCGTTCCGGGTGATGAAGGAGCGCGGCTACGGGCGGCTGCTCTTCGTCACCTCGGGCTCGGGCCTGTTCGGCAACTTCGGGCAGGCCAACTACGCGGCGGCGAAGATGGGCCTGGTGGGGCTGACGAGGACGGTCGCGATCGAGGGTGCGCGGTACGGGATCGCCGCCAACGCGATCGCCCCGCTCGCCAACACGCCGATGACCGACGGGCTGTTCGGCGGCGCGATCGAGGACTTCGACGCCGACTCCGTCGTCCCGATGGCGCTCCACCTGGTGTCCGAGGACTGCACGCAGACCGGCGAGGTGTTCTCGGCGGGCGGCGGGCGTTACGCCCGGGTGACCATCGGCGTGACGCGCGGGTGGGTCGACGAGGGCTCGCGGCCGTCGCTGGAGACCCTGCGGCAGCACATCGACGAGATCTGCTCGGACGAGGGCGCGGTGGAGCCGCGGAGCCTCGCCGAGGAGATCGAGCTCGCGCGCTCGGTCATCTGACCGGCGCTACTACGGCCTCCTCCCCCCTCGTCTCCGTGCTATCCCGGGCGCGCCGAGCGCCTTCCTGACGGATACTCGGCGGCCATGAGCGCCCGCCCGACACCCTCGCCTCGGCGGGCGCTCGACGCGGCGGCGGCCGTGGTCGACATCCGTGCGTTCGTCCGGCGCGCGGTCCTGCCGGTGGGCGTGCTGCTCGCCGCCGCCGCGGTGGTCGTGGTGGCTCACGGGCCGCTGGAGGCGCTCGCCGACGCGCTTCATCGCGCGCTCGACGCCGATCCGCGCTGGGTCGTCGCCGCCGCGGTGCTCGAGCTGCTCGCCTTCTCGGGCTACATCGCGCTGATGTGGCTCGTCGGGGCGCGAGAGAGCGGCCGGCTCGGCCTGCGGGCGAGCGCGGAGGTGACGCTCGGCGGCGCCGCCGCGACGCGGATGCTGCCGACGGGCGGCGCCGGCGGGGCCGCGGTGGCGATTTGGACCTTCCGTCGCGCCGGACTCGGCGCGCGCGACGCGACCCGGACCCTTCTGACCTTCCTCGTCCTCCTCTACTCCGTCTTCCTCGCGGGCGTCGTCGCGGC
>DATMVH010000150.1:0-3748 GCA_035563395.1 Solirubrobacteraceae bacterium | reverse complement strand
CGCGAGGCCCAGGATCAGCAGCGCGAGGATGAGGGCGCTCATGGCCGGATCGTCCTTTCCCGCCGAGTCTACTCCTGCGCTGAGCCGGGCAAGCCCGCGCGGCGGCACGCCGCGCCGCGCTGCGCGCCCTGCCGCGCGCCGGCGGCGAGCAAGCGCCGGTCCGGCGGGTCGCGCGTCAGCCCTCGAGGACCGCGCCGTCCTCGATCCGCCGGGGCCCGTCGACGCGGACGCTGCCGCGGACCACCACGTCGCGGCCGAAGGTGACGTCGCCCGCCACGGTCAGCCGGTCGGCCTCGGCCAGCGACGGCGCGCCCGCGGGGAAGCGCGCGTCGAAGTCGCGCAGCAGCTTGAAATGCGCGTCGTCGAGCTCCGCGAGCGGCGCGGCGGTCCGCCCCGGCGCGAGCTCGATCCGCGCGCCGTCGCCGAGCCGGAACGCGTCCGACCGCAGGACGAGCAGATCGCTCGTCGTCTTGACGGGCACGAACCGCGAGCGCGGCACGCGCAGCGCCCCCGCGCCCTCGAAGACGCCCACGGCCGCGCCCATCGCCGTCTCCAGCTGGAAGACGCCGGGCGTGGACTTGTCGCTCGGGTCCACCGTCTTCTCGTTGACGATCATCGGCAGGCCCATGACCCCCTCGCGGCGCCGCAGCTGCTCGGACAGCGCCCGCAGGTCGAGCCACAGGTTGTTGATGTGGAAGTACGGGTGCCGTTCGAGGTCGGTGAAGTGGTCCATGTCCTCGTCGGGCGTCTGCGCGGTCTCGCGCAGGATCAGGCCGCCGTCCTCCTTCCGGTACGCGAGGTGGCCGCCCTTGCGGTCGGCCTCCGTCTTCTGCGTCACCTCCGCGATATAGGGCCGGCCCTCCGCGGCGAACCAGGCCAGGATCCGGGGCTCGAGCACCGCGCCGAGGTTGTCCGAGTTGGACATGAACGCGTAGCGGTAGCCGCGGTCGAGCAGCGTGTCGAGCATGCCGGACGTGAGCAGGGCCGGATAGATGTCCCCGTGGCCGGGCGGGCACCACTCGAGCGCGGGGTTGGGCGGCCACTCCGCGGGCACGAGCCCGTCCACGAGCAGCTTGGGCTCCTTGTGCTGGACGAAGTCGAAGGGGACGTCGGAGGCGAGGTCCGGGTAGCGCTCGAGGAGGGCGAGCGAGTCGTCGCGCGTGTAGAAGGAGTTCATGAGCACGAGCGGCAGGCGCGCGCCGCTCGCCTCGCGCAGCGCCAGCACCTGGCGCGCGATCACGTCGAGGAAGGCGAGCCCGTCCTTCACGGGCAGCAGCGACTTCGCCCGGTCCATCCCCATCGAGGTCCCCAGCCCGCCGTTGAGCTTGATGACGACGACCTGGTCGAGCGGCGGGTCGCCCGCGGGAAGGTCCTCGAAGGCCGGGACGTCCGTCACGGGGTCGATCGTGTCCTCCGGGATCATCCCGGACTCGCCGGCGGCGAGCTGCTCGTAGTAGTGGCGGAACGTGGCGATGGCGGCGTCGGGCACGCCTTCGCGCTTCATCTTCTCGATGCTCGCCTGCAGGCCGTCGCTCATCCGGGCGATGCTAGTCCGCCCCATCCCTCGAGGTAGCGCGCCTGCTCGTCGGAGAGCACGTCGATGGCGACGCCGAGCGACGCCAGCTTCAGGCGCGCGACCTCGCGGTCGACGGCCTCCGGCACCGGATGGACGCCGTGGCCCAGCGCGGCGCCGTGGCGCAGGAGGTGCTCGACGGCGAGCGCCTGGTTGGCGAACGACATGTCCATCACCGCGGCCGGGTGCCCCTGACCCGCGGCGAGGTTGACCACCCGGCCGGAGGCCAGCAGGTTCAGGCGCCGCCCGCCGAGGTCGTACTGGGTGACGAGCGGAAGCACCGGGCGCGGCTCCTCGACCGCCACCGAGCGCAGGCCCGCGAGGTCGATCTCCACGTCGAAGTGCCCCGCGTTCGCGAGCACGGCGCCGTCCTTCATGCGCGCGAAGTGCGCCGGGCCGAGGACGTCGCGGTTGCCCGTGACGGTGACGAACACGTCGCCGCGCTCCGCGGCCGCGAGCGCCGGCATGACCTCGAAGCCCTCCATCCGCGCCTCCAGCGCGCGCAGCGGGTCGACCTCGCAGACGATCACCTGCGCGCCGGCGCCGCGCGCGCGGAGCGCGACGCCCTTGCCCGTGAAGCCGTAGCCCAGCACGACGAGCGCCCGGCCGGCGAGGAGGAGGTTCGTCGCGCGCAGGATGCCGTCGAGCGTCGACTGCCCCGTGCCGTACTGGTCGTTGAACAGCCGCTCGGTCCGGGCCTCGTTGACGGCGATGACCGGGCAGGCGAGCCGGCCCTCGCGCTCCAGCGCACGCAGCCGGAGCAGGCCCGTCGTCGTCTCCTCCGTGCCGCCGAGCAGGTCGTCGAGGAACTCGCGCCGGGCGGCGTGGACGATCCAGATGAGGTCGGCCCCGTCGTCGAGCGTGACCTGCGGGCGCAGCCCGTCGACGACGGCGACGACGTTGGCGGCGTAGGCGTCGGCGTCCTCCCCGCGGCGGCCGCGGACGAGCACGCCGTCCGCGGCGAGCGCCGCCACGACGTCGTCCTGCGTGCTCAGCGGGTTCGACGCGCACAACCCGACCTCTGCCCCGCCGGCGGTGAGGGCGTGCACGAGGCACGCCGTCTCCGCCGTCAGGTGCAGGCAGGCGCCGATCCGCAGGCCGGTGAGCGGGCGCTCGCGGGCGAGCCGCTCGCGGATCGAGCGCAGGACCGGCATCTGCCCGTCCGCCCACGCGATCCGCGCGCGACCGCCGGCGGCGAGGCTCGCCGGGGCGTCGGCGGCCACCGTGGTCCCCGTGACCGCCGGGCCGGCGCTAGTAGCGGTAGTGGTCGGGCTTGTAGGGGCCCTCGACCGGCACGCCGATGTAGGCGGCCTGCTCCGGCCGCAGCTCCGTCAGCTTCGCCCCGAGCGCGCCGAGGTGCGCCCGCGCGACCTTCTCGTCGAGGTGCTTCGGCAGGACGTACACCTGCTTGGCGTACTCGTCGTTCTTCGTGAACAGCTCGATCTGCGCGATCGTCTGGTTCGAGAAGGAGTTCGACATCACGAAGCTCGGGTGCCCGGTCGCGTTGCCGAGGTTCAGCAGCCGGCCCTCCGACAGCACGATGATCGCGTGGCCGTCGGGGAACACCCACTTGTCGACCTGCGGCTTGATGTTGACCTTCTCGACGCCGGAGACCTTGGCGAGCCCGGCCATGTCGATCTCGTTGTCGAAGTGGCCGATGTTGCCGACGATCGCCTGGTGCTTCATCCGGCCCATGTGCTCGGCCGTGATGATGTTGTAGTTGCCCGTGGCGGTGATGAAGATGTCGGCCGTCTCGACGACGTCGTCGAGCGTGACGACCTGGAAGCCCTCCATCGCCGCCTGCAGCGGGCAGATCGGGTCGATCTCCGTGACGAGCACGCGCGCGCCCTGGCCGCGCAGCGAGTCGGCGCAGCCCTTGCCGACGTCGCCGTAGCCGCAGATCACCGCCGTCTTGCCGGCGATCATCACGTCCGTCGCGCGGTTGATGCCGTCGATAAGGGAGTGCCGGCAGCCGTAGAGGTTGTCGAACTTCGACTTCGTGACGGAGTCGTTGACGTTGATCGCCGGGAACAGGAGCGTGCCGGCCTCCTGCATCTGGTACAGGCGGTGGACGCCCGTGGTCGTCTCCTCGGTGACGCCCTTGACGCCGGCGGCGACCTTCGTCCAGCGCTGCGGGTCGGCCTCCAGCGAGCGCTGCAGGAGCGAGAGGATGAG
>DATMVH010000149.1:0-4432 GCA_035563395.1 Solirubrobacteraceae bacterium | reverse complement strand
GAGTGGATCGGCTGGGGCGGCGTGGCGCTCGGCCTGCTGGCCTTCTACCTGGCGCTCCCGCCGCTGCTGGTGCGCTCGGCGGTTCCGCCGGCCATCCTCGCGGTCGCGGGGATCGCGCTCGGCGTCGTGGCCATCCGCGCGGGCGCCCGGCGCGTCGGCTGGGGTGCCGTCGTGGCGTGCGTCGCGGGCTTCGCCGGCGCGGTGGCCGCCACCGCCTCGGGCGTCGGCAACCTGGAGCGGGTGGTCGTGTGGTCGGCGCTGGCGGCGGCGATGCTCCGCTACGCCACGCCGATCACCTTCGCCGCGCTCGGCGGCGTGGTCTCCGAGCGCTCGGGCGTCGTGAACCTCGGCCTCGAGGGGATGATGCTGGCGGGCGCGTTCTTCGGCGCGTGGGGCGCCGACATGACCGGGTCGTGGCTCGGCGGCCTGGTCATCGGCATGGCGTCCGGCGCGGCGCTCGCGCTCGTCCACGCCGTGTTCGCCATCACGCTGCGGGCGGACCAGATCGTGTCCGGCACGGCGGTCAACCTGCTCGCGCTCGGCATCACCGGCTTCCTGTTCATCGACATCTACGGCGAGCAGGGGACGCCGGACGACCTCCCGTCGATCCCGGACATCCACCTGCCGATCGGGTGGATCCCCTTCGTCGGGGAGGCGCTCGAGCGCCTGAACCTCATGGTGTGGCTCGCGCTGATCCTCGTCGCGGTCCTGACGGTCTATCTCTTCCGCACTCCGCAAGGGCTGCGGCTGCGCTCCGTGGGCGAGAACCCGCTTGCCGCCGACACGGCCGGCATCTCGCCGATCCGGATGCGCTACGGCGCCGTCGTCGCCTCGGGCGTGCTCGCGGCGATGGGCGGCGTGTTCCTGTCGATCGGCTTCGTGCACTCCTTCAACCAGGAGATGACCGCCGGGCGCGGCTTCATCGGCCTCGCGGCGGTGATCTTCGGCAAGTGGCGGCCGGGCGGCGCGCTCGCCGCGGCGCTGCTGTTCGGCTTCTCCAGCGCGCTCGCGCAGCGCCTGCCGGTCTTCTCGCCGAGCACCGCGACGCTGTTCCAGGCGCTTCCGTACGTCCTGACGCTGATCGCCGTCGCCGGCCTCGTCGGGCGCTCGCGGCCGCCCGCCGCCGACGGCGTGCCGTACGAGCGCTGGTAGAACGAGAGGCATGGCCGTTCCCCGCCTGCGCGTTCCCTCCTCGGGTCCCCCGAGCCACGGCTCGCTGCGCCAGGCCGCCGCGCAGGTCTCCGACGAGGTCGACCTCTACCACCGCACGTACACGACGCTCCTGCGCTCGAGCGGCGAGACGCTGCTGCGCGTGCTCGAGCCGTCGCACCGCTCGATGACCTCGAGCCTCCACGCGCTCGCGCACTCCGACGAGCTCGACCTCGGCGCGTTCCTGTACGCCATCCGCCGGCTGCCGGACTCCGTCGCCGGCGCCCGCGTGATCATCATGGGCCAGGAGGCGGAGGTCTTCGCCCGCCACGGGATCGGGCCGCTGGACGAGTGGACGCCGCTCGAGGCGCCCGCGCGGCGGCGCCGCTGGTACGACGACGGCCGCGGGACGATGGCCGTCCTGCTGGCCTCCGCATCCGATCTCGACGACCTCGTCCCGACGCTCGTCGCCTATCAGATCGAGTGGAACAAGCTGCGCGTGCGGCTGCGCACGAGCGACTGGCCGACGGACGGCGACACGGTCGAGCCGGCGGACTGCGCCGCGGTGCTCGGCGGCACGGAGGACGACTGGCTGCAGCTCCAGGAGACGTGGGGCGAGACGTTCGCCGACCGCCTGGCCACGGTGGCCGCCGAGCGGCTGAACCTGCGCATCCGCATGCTCGGCGGCAGCGCGGTCGGCTACGCGCGGATGACGCGGCGCTGGTGGGCGCCGGTGCGCGCGACGCTGGCCGAGCAGGCGCTCGACGACCGGCCGATGTACTTCGTCTCCTCGAACCCGCACTCGCTCGTCAACCTGCTGTCCGGCAACGCGCGGCGGCACGAGGCGGAGATCACCGCCTGGGTCGAGACGGACGGGCCGGCGGACCTGCGCGTCGAGCTCGAGGCCTTCCGCGACGGCCGCACGGAGGGCTCGTGGGAGAACTTCCTCTACTTCTCGGCGCGCGACTACTTCGAGGGCAACCCCGCGGAGCACAAGGAGCGCCGCTCGGAGGAGGAGCGCGCCGTCGGCATCACCCACATCTCGTCGCGCACGGCGCTGCGCGTGAGCGCCCAGGTGATCGCCCTCGACCGGCTCGATCCGCGCTGGATCGACCCGCGCCTGGGCGACGTGGACGCCGACAAGCTCGCGCGCTCCCCGGCGGTGATCGTCAACATCGAGTACCCGCTCGGCCTCGCCGCCTACAACATCCTGCGCGAGATCACCGAGGCGCACGACACCCTGCGCGGCGTCTACGTCCTGGGCAAGGCGGCGACGCTCAACGCCGACGTGGGCGACGTGATGATTTCCTCCGTCATCCACGACGAGCACTCGCGCTCGACGTACTGGCTCGACAACGCCTTCAAGGTCGAGGACATCGCGCCCTACCTCATGTTCGGCTCCGGCCTCGACAACCAGCGCGCGGTGACGGTGAAGTCGACGTTCCTCCAGAACCGCGAGTACCTCGACTTCTACTACCGCGAGGCGTTCACCGTGGTGGAGATGGAGGCCGGCCCGTACTGCAACGCGGTCTACGAGATCAGCGACGTCGACCGCTTCCCGGTCGGCGAGGCGGTCAACTTCTCCAAGCTCCCGATCGACTTCGGGATCATCCACTACGCCTCGGACACGCCGTACACGCAGGCGCGCACGCTCGGCGCCCGCGGGCTCAGCTACTACGGCATGGACTCCACGTACGCGTCCTCCATCGCGATCCTGCGGCGCATCCTCTCGCTTGAGGGGCTCCTTACCCACGCCGAGTAAAGTCCTGCGTACGACATGGACGACTGGGTGCTCTGGCTGATCCTCGCGGTGGTCTTCGCCGTCGGGGAGATCGCCACGCTGGGCTTCTTCCTCGCGCCCTTCGCCGGCGGCGCCGCCGTGGCCGCCGTGGTCAGCGCCGCCGGCGGCGGCTTCGTCGTGGCGCTCGCCGTCTTCCTCGTGATCTCGGCCGTGCTGCTCGCCGCGCTGCGCCCGCTGGCGCGGTCGCACAAGCGCATGCCGCCGGAGATCCGCACGGGCACGGCGGCGCTCGTGGGGCGCGACGCGACGGTCGTGGAGCGCATCGCCAACAGCGAGGGCGTCGGGTGCGTGCGCATCGACGGGGAGGTCTGGAGCGCCCGCGCATACCTCGAGGAAGAGGTCTACGAGCCGGGCACCCGCGTGCAGGTGGTCGAGATCCGGGGCGCCACGGCGCTCGTGACCGAATGACAGTGAAAGAAGGACCAGCATGACTCCCGCCGCCATCGCCCTGATCGTGCTCGCGGTGTTCCTGCTGATCGTGGCGTTCTCCGCCGTGCGGATCGTTCCGCAGGCGCGCGCCGGGATCGTGGAGCGCCTCGGCCGCTACCAGCGCACCCTCAACCCCGGCCTCGCGCTCATCGTGCCGTTCGTCGACCGGATGAAGCCGCTGATCGACCTGCGCGAGCAGGTGGTCTCGTTCCCGCCCCAGCCCGTGATCACCGAGGACAACCTGGTGGTGGGCATCGACACGGTCATCTACTTCACCGTCACCGACCCGCGCGGGGTCACCTACGAGGTGGCGAACCCGCTGCAGGCGATCGAGCAGCTCACCGTCACGACGCTGCGGAACGTGATCGGTGGCATGACGCTGGAGGAGACGCTCACGAGCCGCGACTCCATCAACTCGCAGCTGCGCGCCGTGCTCGACGACGCGACCGGCCGCTGGGGCATCCGCGTCAACCGCGTCGAGCTGAAGTCCGTCGAGCCGCCGCGCACGGTGCAGGAGGCGATGGAGAAGCAGATGCGCGCCGAGCGCGACCGCCGCGCGGCGATCCTCAACGCCGAGGGCATCAAGCAGTCCCAGATCCTCACCGCCGAGGGCGAGAAGCAGGCGGCGGTGCTGAAGGCCGAGGGGCAGCGGACGGCCGCGATCCTCGAGGCGGAGGGCGAGTCCAAGGCGATCGAGACGGTCTTCCAGGCCATCCACGCCAACCAGCCGGACCAGCGGCTGCTCTCCTACCAGTACCTCCAGATGCTGCCGCAGCTCGCGCAGGGATCGGCGAACAAGGTGTTCGTCATCCCGTCGGAGTTCTCCGAGGCCTTCGGCAAGCTGGGCGACGCGCTGTCCGGCGGCGGCGGGGCGGCCGAGGAGGGGGCGAGCCGCAACGGCCCGCTCGGCGAGGCCGTGCCGCCGCGGTTCGTGCCGCGCCGCAGCGACGAGGACGACCCGATCGGCGACAAGGCGGCGGCGGACGCCGAGGAGGCCGCCCGCGCCGCCGCCGAGGCCCAGCGGGAGGCGACCTCCGCAACCTCGCCGGTGTC
>DATMVH010000148.1:0-2166 GCA_035563395.1 Solirubrobacteraceae bacterium | reverse complement strand
GCTCGGGCGCCCCGTGGCCGGCGTCCCGCGCGGCGGCGCGAGCGACGCCAGCCACTTCGCCGCGGCGATCCCCCTCACGGTCGACGGCCTCGGCCCGCGCGGCGGCAAGGCGCATCATCCGGGCGAGTACGTGCTCCGGTCGTCGCTCGTCCCGCGCGCCGAGGTGGCGCTCGCGGTCTGCGCGGCCGCGCTCGCCGCCTGAGCGTCAGGAGCCGGCGGCCGAGGCCGCCGCGGTGGCCAGCGCCTCGAGCTCCTTCGGGCGCAGGAGCGCGATCAGCTCGGCCGGGCCGTCGCCGAGGCGGACGCCCGCGACGCCGCCCTTCTTCACGTCGGCCCGCGCGCCGGTGAGGTCGTGGACCACCTGCGCGAAGGACGGGTTGTGGCCGACGACGAGGACGCGCGCGCCGCCCTCGTGCTCGAGCAGCAGCTCGCGGGCGTCGTCGGCGGAGAACTCCTTGCCGAGGATGTCGCGGACCTCCGGCTCCACGTTCAGCGACCGGCACGCGAGCGCCGCCGTCCCGGCCGCCCGCACCAGCGGGCTCGTGTAGCACGCGTCGAACTCGAGCCCGAGCTGGGCGAGCGCCTCGCCCGCGTTCGTCGACTGGCGCTCCCCGCGCGGGGTCAGCTCGCGCTCGTGGTCGGGCTTGGACTCATGGGGCACCGCCTCGCCGTGGCGAAGGAGCCAGAGCTGCTGCTGGGGCATGGCGACGTGGAGCGTATAGCTCGGGCAGGCGCGAGCGCGTGAAGGATCAGTAGGGCCGGATCGGCGGCCCGGTGAGGACCGTGCCGTCCGGTGCGGTCCAGCTCACGCGGTAGCGCTGGCGCGGGCGATGGCGGACGCGGAGGCCGTAGACGCCGGCGGGGTTCGTGGTCTGCCGGCGCAGCTGCCGCCAGCGCCCGCCCGTGGACCGCTCGAGCGTGACGACCGTCGCCGCCCGCGCCGGCCGCACGCGGCCCCAGAGGACGTCGCTGCGGCCGAACGACGTCGCCGCGAGCGGCAGGACGAAGCCGGTGTAGCTCGGCTTGGCGCGGCCGTCGTTGAACCGCAGCCCGGTCTCGAAGCCCGCGTGGCGCTCGGCCTCGGGCACGCCCTCGGCGGGCGGGTCGTCGCGCAGGAGGTACTGGGAGAACGAGCGGACGCGCGGGTTGGCGAACGCCGTGCGCTCCGCGATGGCGAGGTACTCGGCCTGGCGGGCCAGGGGCACGCCGACGATCACGTCGGGCCGGCTCTCGATCCCGAACTCGGTGAGATGGATCGGCAGCCGCGGGCGCACGACGCCCGCCCGGGCGGCGCGATCGAGCGCCAGCACCAGGCGGTCGAGCGCGCCGATGGTCACCGAGTCGGGCGACCGGGGGCGGGCGAGCGGGCCGGACCGCCGCGGGTACGCGTGGTGGGCGTAGCCGCTGATGCGCAGCCGCGCGCAGCGACCGGTCCGCCGGTAGGACGCGTCGAGGCACAGGACGCCGCGGAGGAAGGCGAGCGGCGCGACGATGCTGTCGCTGCCGATCGGCGAGGTCTCCCCGATCAGCACGCGGTCGCGCTCGTTGCCCGGCGTGGCGTGCAGCGCCTGCTCCCCGGCGATGTACAGCGCCCGGTAGAGCCGCGGCGAGACGGCCCGGCCGCGCTCGTCGAACTGCGGCAGCAGGAAGGCGGGCTGGTTCGGCTCGTTCCAGATCGACCACAGGTGCACGCGGTCGCCGTAGCGCCGCGCGACCGCGGTGACCCAGCGGCCGAACATGGCCGGGTCGGGCTGCGTGAGCTGGTCCGTGCCGGTCAGGGTGGCCCACTGCGGGACGGGTCCCGTGAGCGTGAGCTGGATCTCGAGGCCGCGACCGGTCGCCGAGTCGACCAGGCGGTCGAGCCGGTCCCACGTGCCCTCGGGGTAGGCCGCCGGGTCCGTGTCGTCGAACGCGGGCGCCTGCGGCTCGGTCGGCACGGGCGCGAAGTCGCGCCAATAGACCTGCGCGCGGATCCGCGTGACGCCGAAGGCCTGCACCTCGTCGAGCGCCGGCTCGCGCAGCGTGTCGTCGAGGAACTCGGCGGGCGCCTCGAACGTCATCGCCTGGCCGGGCGCGGCCTCGGCCGGCGCGGCGGCGACGGCCCCCGCGGCGAGCGCGAGCGCAGCGATCACGATGGCCGGCAGTCGGGGCAACGCGCGTCCTCCT
>DATMVH010000147.1:0-5000 GCA_035563395.1 Solirubrobacteraceae bacterium | reverse complement strand
GCTAGGGCGCGCGATCAGGCCGCCCGCGGCGGCGCGGTGCTGGCGCCGGGGACGAGGCGCGTCGGCAGCAGCTCCCGGCCGGGACCGGCTGCGTCCGCGCCGAGCGCGGCGATCAACCGCTCGGCGGCGACCCGGCCCTTGTCGCGCAGCGGCTGGTGGACGCTCGTGATCCCCTGCTCCTCGGCCGTTCCGTCGAAGCCGACGATCGAGAGGGCGCCCGGCACGTCGAGGCCCCGCTCGGCGGCGGCCCGCCGCGCGCCGAGGGCGAGCCGGTCGGAGAAGGCGAACAGCGCGGTGGCGCCCGGCGCGCGGTCGAGTAGCGCGTGCGCGCCGGCGAGCCCCGCCTCCACGCTCGACTTCGCGCACTGCTCGACGGGCACGTCGGACCAGCCGAGGCCGTCCTCCGCGAGCGCCGCGGCGCAGCCCTCCAGCCGCCGCCGGGCGACGCTGTCGGCCGCCGTCGCGAGATCCGCCGGGTCCAGCGGGCCGCGGGCCGTCAGCGTGAGCCCGAAGCTCAGGATCACGAGCCGGCGGTGACCCGCACCGAGGAGATGGCGGATCGCCGAGCCGGCGCCCCCCGCATCGTCGATGCCCACGAAGTCGAGCCCGTCGACGACCGGCGCGTCGACGACGACGGCCGGCCGGCCGCGCTTCACCGTCGCCGCGATCACCGGGTCGTCCGCCACGAGGCCGTTGAGGATCAGGCCGTCGACCGCCGCGTCGCGGACAGCGGCCGCCTTCACCGCCTGGTCCGGGTGGCCCGGGACGAGCACGAGAGCGAGGCCGACGGCGTCCGTGGCGTCCGAGAGCCCTTGCAGGAACTGCACCGCGGCCGGGTCGTCGAAGGCCTGCGCGAGCCGGTCGTGGAAGACGACGCCGATGGTTCCGGCGCGCCCGCGGCGCAAGCTCCGCGCGACCGGGTCGGGTCCCGCGTAGCCGAGCTCGGCGGCGGTGGCCAGGACGCGGTCGCGCAAGGCCGGCGACAGCTGATCGGGCCGGTTGTACGCGTTCGACACGGTGCTCGGCGAGACGCCGAGGGCGCGGGCCACAGCGACCAGGCCGGTTCTTTTCTGACGCTCTGGCCGCTTGATCGACCCACCGGCGCTTGACATGCGCCGTAGCGTACTGCAACGTTTTAGACTGAAACGTTGCAGAAAGGGAGGCGATGGCGCTCGATCCAGCGACGTCCCCGGCGGATGAGGCTCCGGCGGCGGTCGCGGTGGGACACGCCCTGGCGTGGTGGGAGGTCGACGGAGCGAACAACGGGCTCGGCGCGGAGGCCGAGCGGCTGCTGGCCGCCGTGAACTTCGGCACGGTGCCGGTCGAGCTGCGGCTGCCGGCGGAGATGCCGACGGGCGCGACGCTCGTGATGTCCACCGATCCCGACCGCGCGCGAGGCGAGGCCGATCTCGGCCGCTTCGTCCTGCTCGCGAGCGAGGCGGTGCTCCTGCTCATGCCGGCGCGGCCGCGGTCGGAGTCGGCGGACGGCGCGCACGCGCGGCTCGGGTCGGCCGACGGCAACCGCGCGCACGCGCGCGCGGTCGCGGCCGGCGACGCCGGCACGAGCTGACCCCGAGCTCCGCACCGGTCTTCCACCAGCTTCACAAGCCGCTGCGCGCCCCCAGCCGACCTCCCTCCGGGCGGCGCGCACGGGCCGCGATGCCCATCCTTCGCGGCGTCGGGGTGCTTCGGCCGAGTTCTCCTCTCGCGGCCGGCACCCCCCCGGCTCGCGCCCGCCGCCCCTCCCGGCGGCGGGCGCAGCCGGGCCTTCTCACAGCGCGCGCAGGAACCCCTCGCGCACGAGCCGGCGGACGAGGACGATCCGCCCGGCCTCGTCGAGCGGCCCGGGGAGATCGGCGGCGCGGAACGGCCCGCCGGCGTCGAAGGCCGCCGCGAGCGCGGACGCCGCGCGCGCGGGGAAGCGGACCTCCTTGCCCTCGAACACGAGCGTCGCCGCGCCGGCGAGCACGAGGTCCGCGACGACGGTCTCGCGGCGGGCGACGAGGTCGTGCGCGCCGAGCTGCCGCGCCGCGCGCGCCTGGCCGAGCCCGTCGGCGGCGATCGGTCGCCTGCTCACGACGAAGCGCCGGCGCGCGCGCCGCGCGACGGCTTCCGGGGCGAGCCGCGCGGCGAGGCGCTCGAGCAGGTCGTCCGGGAGCGTCCCGTCGGGCGCCAGCGTGCGCCGGAACGCCGCGTCCTCCCTCCCGCACGCCTCGAGCGCCGCGCGCAGGGCGTCCAGCCGCGTCGGCGGGTGCAGCCCGATCGTCAGGTGCAGCGAGCTCACCCGGTCCGTGACGGCCTCGTGCGGCCAGCCGCGCGGCAGGTACAGCGTGTCGCCGGGCTCGAGCGTGACGTCCAGGACCGGGTCGCCGGGATCGCCGAGCTCCGGGGACCAGCGCTGGTCCTTGAGCGGGAGCTCGAGGAGCGGCGCGTACACGCGCCAGCGCTTGGTCCCGTCGACCTGCAGCACGAAGACGTCGTGCGTGTCGTGGTGGACGGCGAAGCCCTGCGCGGACGCCGGCGTGGCGTAGGCGTTGGCCTGCACGGGAAAGCCGAGGCCGCGCTCGAGGTCGCGGCAGTACAGCGCGGCCGGGCGCCAGTGCAGGTGCAGCGCCTGCAGGACGATCGTCGCGCCGCGCGCGTGCTCGTCCGCGACGCGCCACGGGTCTGCGATGCCGGTGAAGGCCGACGGGCGCCAGGGGATGTCGTCCGTGTAGCTCGACGCGGGCAGCGGCGCGCCGTCGCGCACCAGGCGGAACGCCGGCGTCCGGATGCCCGTCTCGGAGATCAGCCGCTCGACGTCGCGCGCCGACAGGATGCCGTCGAAGCGCCCCGGCTCGCCGCGGGGCACCACGAGCGGGCCGCGCTCCCAGTGCTCGGCGAGGAACGTCTCGGCGGCGACGGGCGCGAGGGTGAGCCCGAGCGAGCCGCCGCCGTCGCGCTCGGCCGCGCTAGGCGCTGTCGTCGCCGGTGTCGGAGGTGTCCGTGGTGTCGCCGCTGTCGTCGCCGGTGTCGCCGCTGTCGGAGGTGTCGGACGTGTCGCCGCTGTCGGCGTCGTCGGTCGCCGGTGCCGTGGATCCGGCGCCGGTCGTAAGCGGCCTGGTCTCGATGTCGTCATCGGCCAGCGTCGCGGATTGGTCCTGCTGGTCCATCGCGTCTCCTTCCGGTGGGGCGCGGATCGTACGCCGCCGCCTCGGATCGCACCATCCGGGCGGTCACGTGGCGTCCGCGAAGAAGCGCCAGATCGCCTCGCTCGCGTCCGGGCCCCGCGGATCGGTGTGCGAGCCGCCCGCGGCGCCGCCCGACCAGGCGTGCCCGAGGCCGTGCACGAGCAGGCGCTCGTGGCGGAGCGCGCCGGCGGCGTCGCGCCAGCGCGACCGCGTATAGGCGTGCCCGCCGGGGACCTGGCCGCGCTCCGTCTCCGTCGGGCGCGCCGGGTCGAGCTCCCACCCGTCCGGGGCGGCGAGCCGGTTCGCGGTCATGAGCTGGCGCAGCACCTGCTCGCCGTTGACGGGCGCCACGGTGGCGTCGACGGTGCCGTGGACGACGAGCGCCGGCACGACGCGCGCATGCGGGCCCATCGCCGCGTGGGCGGCGGGGCCGTAGGTCGCCGGGTCCTCCCCGCCCCGCGCCATCGCCGCGAACGCGGCCTGCACATTGGTGGCCGACCGGTAGGCCAGGCCGGAGTGCACGGCGACCGCGGCCACGACGTCGGGATAGGTCGCGGCGAGGATGGCGGCCATCGCGCCCCCGGACGACAGGCCCGCCACGAACACGCGGCGGCGGTCGATCGCCTGCCGCGCTCCCGAGCCGCTCAGCTGCCCGATGGCCTCCGCGATCGCCGCGGGCTCCCCGCGCCCGCGCTCCTGGTGCTCCGGCGCGAACCAGTTCCAGCACCCCTGGGCGTTGGCCTCGCGCGGCTGGTGGGGGTAGAGCACGACGAAGCCGTGCCGGTCGGCCGCCGCGTTCATCCGCGTCGCCGCCGCGAAGCTCGCCGGATCCTGCGTGCAGCCGTGCAGCATGCAGACGAGGGGCACCGCGGTGGCGGCGTCGAGGCCCGCCGGCACGTGGATGAGCGGGCGGCGGCGGGCGCCGGTGACCGCGGGCGCGTGCCACGGGCGGCGCACGGCGCGCGGCGGCGCCGGGATGCGCACGGGCGGCAGGCGGTCCGGCACGGAAACACCGGCCCGCCGGATCGCCGCGCGGTTGGACGCGTAGAGGGCCCGCCAGTCGATCGGCTTCGTCATGCTGGGAACTATACCGATCTACTGATCGCTATCTCGATCGAATCGGCGGGACGAAGCTCCGGTAGACGCTCAGCAGCGCCGTCCGGTGCGGCTCCGTGAGCTCGGGGTCGCGCAGGATGGCGGCCTCGGTGTCGCGCACGCCGGCGGCCGCGTCGTCCTCCAGCACGCCGGCGCGGGTCAGCAATGTGGCCAGCGGGACGTCGAGGGCGGCCGCGATCGCGCGCAGCACGCGCAGCGAGGGCTCGTGCATGCCGCGCTCGAGCTGGCTGAGATACGCATTGGAGACGCCGGTGCGCGCCGCGAGGTCCCGCAGGGTGAGGCCGGCGGCGAGGCGCCGGGCGCGGACGTGCGCGCCGAGCGCCGCGAGCTGCGCCTGCCATGCCTCGTCGCTCACCGGGCACATCATCGCCGACGCGATAGAAACGGCGCCATGGACGGCGCGGCTTCGGCGGACCTGCTCCTGCGCGGTGCCCGCGTGCTGACCCCCGGCGACGATCTGCCGGAGGCCTGGGTCGCCGTGGCCGGGGGCCGGATCGCCGGCGTCGGCCACGGGACGCCGCCGCCGGCGGCCGAGACCGTGGACCTGCAAGGGCGGCTCCTCGTTCCCGGCTTCCTGGACCTCCACGTGCACGGCGGCGCGGGCGCGGACTTCATGGACGCCGACCCCGAGGGCTGCCGGCGCGCGGCGCGCTTCCACGCCGCCCACGGCACCACGGGCCTCCTCGCCACGACGCTGTCGGCGCCGCCCGGCCG